>NZ_AUNJ01000378.1 GCF_000447775.1 Bacteriovorax sp. DB6_IX | reverse complement strand
TACTAGAATTTAAGACTTCTAAGGCATTTCCCTTAATGCAAGGCTCAATCTCTGCAAAAGCAGAAATTGAAAATAAAGAAAAGCTGAATATAAGAAAATATTCTAAACCTTTAATATACATTCCTTACTAAGCTGCGAACATGTCTTTCCACCAGCTTTACGAATACGCTTTATTTTTTGCTTTATAAGATCTTTATAAATGGGATTCGTTTCTTCATCATAGACAATTCTAATATAATCAAGCATTGTCATTCTTCTTCCACGAGTATCTTCAATAATATCATTCACATCATGACCAGCATCAAGCAATGCCTTAAGATCATCATCATGACCCTTATAAAGAGTAAAATAAATCAGAGACCTACCATAGCATGTGATACTAGAGCCATATGTTGAGAGGAACTCTTTTGAGCTCTTACTTGGTAGTTTTCTCGAATATTTTTTGATGAAACCTAATGTTGTCTCACCACTACCCATATTTAAAATTGTCTCACAAAGAACCTTTGTCTCAGGATACGTTAAAATAGAATTAGAGCGTGCTAACCCACCTATTAACTTATCTTGCTCTTCGCTTAAAGGATTCAAATTACCTTCATTACAAGGCTTTCCATCCTGAGCTACTGCTTGAGCAGAAAATGACAGGGCCAAAAATGTCAGTGCTGTTAATACAGTATTTTGTATTTTCAACATTGGTACCTCCATACCTAATTCTATAGTCTTTTCGACTGCTTAGCGGTGAACTTTAGTAAAATATTTAAAGTTGACTAAACTCTGCTTGAAATATTGAAGACTTATTTGTTTTTTCAAACAAAGAGTATTTAACAGGAATCTCTGAAGTAGCTACAAGAATTATTGTCGCTCCAAAATTCTAACGAGTTACTTTAGAAAAAAAGATAAGTTAGATCATGTTAATCGCCATGATATTGCTCTAGTATCATCTTCATATTCAATAAATATAAGGAGTTAAATGTGTTAGTTCACGATACGGCTGCTCAGGCCTTAGAAATATTAGAAAGTCATCAATCAATTCTAGTTCACGGTGGGATGGCCACACCAACTATTCTTCTTGAAGGACTCAAGGCCCATAGCTCAAGATTAAAGGACGTTGAACTCCTCCATCTCCACACCCATGGGGACGCTTTCTATGCGAATAAGGAATATGAAGGAATTTTTAGAGTCACAAACTTCTTTGTGGGTGGAAATATCAGAAGAAACCTCGATTATCAAAGAGTTGATTATCTCCCATGCTTTCTCTCTGAGATCCCTAATCTCATTAGCTCAGGAAATAAGAAAATTAATGTCGCATTCGTTCAAGTATCACCTCCAAATAAACATGGGTTCTGCTCACTTGGAACAAGTGTGGATATTATGAAGTCCGGGGTAGAGTCTGCCGATATCGTGATTGCCCAAGTTAATACGAAGATGCCTTGTATTCATGGAGATGGGATTATTCACGTTTCACAAATCGACCATGCCATCTTCGTTGATGAGCCCCTCCACTTTCCAGAGTCACGAGAAATCTCTGAAGATGAAAAGAGAATTGGTCAATTTATAGCAGGAATAATCGAAGATGGTTCGACTCTTCAAATGGGTATTGGATCGATTCCAGATGCTGTTCTCAATGCACTGACGACTCATAAGGATCTTGGAATTCACACTGAGATGTACTCAGATGGAGCCATCGACCTTTTAGAAAGAGGTGTCGTTAATAATTCTAAGAAGAAGTTTCATCAAGGAAAGTCTGTTTCAAGCTTCTTAATGGGAAGCCAGAAGCTTATTGATTATGTTGATAATAATCCTTCGACAATTCTTCTTGGTGCAGACTATGTCAACAATCCAAGAAATATTGCTCGAAATCCAAAAGTTGTTGCTATTAACTCGGCCATCGAAGTTGACCTCACAGGACAAGTCTGTGCCGATAGTTTGGGACATCATATCTATTCTGGAGTTGGTGGACAAATGGATTTTATAAGAGGGGCTTCACTCTCAGAGGGAGGAAAGCCAATTATCGCTCTCCTATCTCAAACCGCAAAGGGACACTCTAAAATTTCAGCATGCCTCAAGGCCGGAGCAGGAGTGGTCACGACTAGAGCGCACATTCACTATGTGGTTACAGAAAATGGTGTCGCAAATCTCTATGGGAAGTCACTGCATGAAAGGGCCAAGGCCTTAATTGAAATTGCTCATCCAGATCATCGCGAGTCACTTGAAAGAGAATGGTTTAATAACTACTGCAGATAAGAATAAAAGGGCCTTCTAAATGAAGGCCTTATTTTTGAAGTGACTTTGAAAAATCAATTTTCTTATGAGTGATGACTTTTGACTTTCTAAAATTTAACATTCTTGAGTCATCATTTATCGCGACCTTCTGAGACCTTGCCTCATTGATCTTATGCTGGTCTAAAGAGCTCTCAAAGAACTCACAACTTGGACTCTGAGGTTCAAAATACACCCACTGATCATCAATAAAGAACTCATTATAGGCATGTCTCTTGGCCATATTATAAGTTGTTCTAACCTCTAGTCCCAAACTTTGTGAAATATCAGTGGCCAGTTCTGCAAACTCAGTACAAACACCTTTTTGTGTAAGGTAATGATTTTCTGGCCCATCGACCTTAGGCTTTGCTCGATTCATCTTATAAGTCATCATCTCACTTGTTACACATTTCCCTAAACAGGCAACCTGACATTGATTAAGTTGAGATTTGGAAATCTTCTTTTTCATGTGAGAGAGAAGCTCATTCTTTATGGCCTTGGCCTTCTTCTTATTCTTTGATTTCTCAATATTCTTCTTTTCATTCTCAAAAATATATTCATTGAGAATACTATCAGTACTATCAATAAGAGAAATCACCGCCGGTGAGATTCCATTGAGAGTCATACTATAGGCCTCAGAAAAAACATTCATCGTATATTTCTCGTGATAAACAACATCACATGAACGCTTGGCCTTTGCCCCATCCGATAGACAAAGCCTCTTAGCATCATCAATCCCCTTAGCACTCACACTAAGCTTGAAAATAAGAGGAAAAACAAGAATACCAAATCTATAAAGTCCGTTAATCATAAAGTTATTTTATGAGTTCTTAGAAATTATTGGTAGTCAGACATTCCTGCCACTATAATAACTAAGTGGCCCAATTAGAAATCACTCACCATATTAAGTCTAAAATTAAAAGCGACAATCCTTTTTGTGATGGACGATTCTTTCAATTATTAGAAGAATCCCACTCCGTTGGTGATGAAACAGGTTGGCTACCTTATCACCTGAAATATCAACAAGATATCCTACCTGGCTATCTCAAGGGTCATAGTTATGGTGAGTATATCTTTGATTGGGCCTGGGCAGATTTCTATCAAAGATATCGTATTCCCTACTACCCTAAACTCATTCATGCCATTCCATTTACACCAGTGAATGCCCCTAAAAACCTAACTCAAAGCGCAGACATATTTTCAGAACTTGTCGCTCATTCATTTGAAAACTATCAACGCACAACTCAGCTCTCAGGGGAGCACTACCTCTTCCTTACTGATGACGAAGCAAAAATAATTGAATCCCAAGGCCATAAGATCATGAAGAGCACACAGTATCATTGGCAAAAGAAGTGGGACAATTTTGAGCACTTTTTGCAGTCCTTAAAAAAAGGACGACGAAAAATGATTAAGAAAGAAAGACAAAAGGTTAAAGACAGTGGAATAAGAATTAAGACTTATCGCGCTCATGAGTGTTTAGAGATTATGCCTAAAGTCTATGAACTCTACTTAAGTACAATTGCTAAAAAGAACTCCTATGCCTATCTTAAAGAAGAGTTCTTTCAATTACTTCCAAAAATGATGGATGAAAGCCTATTGATTTTTATAGCGGAATATAACTCTCAAGATATTGCCATGAGTCTGTTTATAGATTCTGAAAAGGCCTTATATGGACGATACTGGGGGATTCTTGCGCAATATGAAAATGAGTTTCCCGCCCTTCACTTTGAAATGTGCTACTACCAAGGTATGGACTATTGCTTCAAGAATGATATTCCCCTATTTGAGGCCGGCGCCCAAGGAGAGCACAAACTATGGCGCGGTTTTGAACCCGTAGAAATCCTTTCGGCCCACCACCTGCGTATTCCCGAGCTCTTTAAACCTATTTGCGATTATATTGATCAACAGAATCAGGAAGTCGAAAACAGAATTCTTGAGCTCAGAAAATATCTTCCCTACAAATCCTAATCTAATTTCTTAGTAAAGAAAGTATAGAGAGAAGGAATGAGTAAGAGAGTAATAATTGTTCCAAAGAGTAGCCCCCATCCCATTGTCAGCATCATCTCAGCAAGCATAGAATCATAACCGGCCACCCCATAGGCCGTTGGTAAAATACCGACCACTGTTGTGATCGTTGTCACGAGAACAGGTCTTAAACGAGTTGAGGCCACATCAGCGATCACTCGCCAACCACACTCATCCCCTTCACTTAAGCGGGACTCAATCTTATCAATCATTACAATAGCATCATTAATAACAACACCAATCATTCCAAGTGTTCCAATAACGGCAAAGAATCCATAGATACTCATTCCATGGGCCAAGAGAATATAAACAACCCCCGCGAGGCCAAAGGGAACAATGGACATAACCAGAAGTGGCTTTGTCACAGAATCAAACATAATAATAAGAATAAAGTAAATGAGTATCACGACCAGAATAATCGAGTTAACAAATTCTCCCTGACTCTTACGAGAGTCCTCAACCTCTCCTTTGAACTCTAGAATAGCGGTAGGAAATTTATTAATGACAGATGGAAAAATATCTTCCTCAAGTTTCTGAGCAATTTCAAGCGGGGTAACCTTCACACCTTCTTTCATACTCCCGTAAACCATAATAGAGCGTTTAAAATTTGTTCTTTGAATATTTGTAGGCTTTCTCACCTCTTCAACGTCAACGACATTTTTAAGATAGGCCAGTTGACCACTTCTATTTTCAATTCTTAGCTTTAAAAGCTCCTCAAGATCTTTCTTAGACTCTGAAGGAACAGTCAGTCTCACATCAACTTCTTCCTCTCCTTTATTGACTGAATAGAGAATTGACCCTTCAACAAATGAGCGAAGTGCCGAGGTGACACTCGTTGGATCAATATTAAAACGAATCAGCTGCTCTTGCTTGATCTTGAAAATATACTCTCTCTTCTTAAGTGGCTCTTCAATTTCAACCTCTGAAAAATATGGGAGCTTCTTCATCTCATCGGAGATCATCTTCGTAATCTGGCCACGCTTCTTATCATTATTTTCTTGGACTTGTAACTCAATGGCACTTCCCGAGTCCCAACCCCAGCGTCCTTTAATAAATTTCACAGACTCTAAGTTTTCAAAGCCATTAGTTTTCTTCTTCCAGCCCTTCATAAGTTCATTAAGAGATAGGCTCCTTTGATCTGCAGGCACTAGCTCAACAAGAATTGAAGCCTCATTCTCCTTAACTTCTCCCCCTCTTCTAGACTTGGCCACAGTACTGCGAACTCCTACAACATTGGTAGAGTCTTTGTAAAAGAGCTCCTCAATTGGAGCTATATAGCGGGCCGTGTCCTCTCGTGCTGCATCTTTATGGGCCTTAACCTTAACAATAATTTCCTTACTTTCTTCACGAGGAAACATCACAAAGCGCATCTGTGTTTTAAAGATAAAGATGGCCCCTGCAAGTAAGGCCACAAAACCTAAGATGAGAGGTATACGAATATTGAAAACCTTATTTAGGAAACGACTATAGAGTTCCTCATACTTATGAAACCATGATTTCTCTCCTTCATCTTTAACAAATCTATCAAGAAGAGGAGTCTTAGCGCTTAAGTGCGCCGGAAGAATAAAAATAGATTCGATCAATGACCCCAATAACATCAAGGCCACAACCAGTGGAATATAAGAGACGAGTTTACCAAAGAACCCTTCAAAGAAGATAAGAGGAATAAAGGCCACACAAGTCGTAATAATTGAAGCAATAATAGGTTTTACAACTTCTTGCGTTCCAATAATTGCAGCGTCTTTTAAGGGAAGCCCCTCTTCGCGGTGTCGCGAGATATTCTCTGCAATGATGATGGCATCATCAACGACAATCCCTAAGACAATAATAATCCCGGCCAGAGTCATATTATTCACGGTGTAACCAACAATATGACAGAGTATCAAAGTAAAACCGATACTAAATGGGATTCCCATTGCAACCCAAAACCCCGATTTTGCATCGAGAAAGAGAAAGAGGATCAAGAGGATTAGAATGAAGCCCAACAGACCGTTTGAACCAATAATCTCAAGCCTATTAGTCACTTCATAGGACTCATCATCCATTAGAACGATGCCTATTTTCCCATCTTTATTCGAACGATTAAATTTATCAATAAACTTCATCACTGAGGATTGAGCAGAGAGAATATCTGTTGAAATGGTCTTCTTCACATTGAGAAAAACCCCTTCATGCCCATTGATTTTAAAAATAGTCGTATCCTTTTTAAAATCATCACGGATAGTGGCAATATCAGAGAGAAGGACTCCCTGCCCTTCGTAATTCCCTCTAACAATAAAGTTCATAAGGGCATCAACTGTCTCTAATTCATTAAGAGCAGTAACCTTACTTTCTCCTTTATCCTCAAGGGCCCCAACAGGAACTCGAACATTATTCTTAACAATTTGACTTCTGATCTCTGTTAGAGAGATTTCCATCTTCTTCTTTTTCTCTGGATCAACCTGAATTTGGATTTCTGGTTTTCGGTAATAATCTTTTTCAACAGAGCTGATTTCTTTTAGGGCCAGAAGTTGATTTTCAAAACTAAGAACGTATTCTTGTAACTCAGCACGTGCCTTAGTATCGAGAAATCGATGGTCCTTATGATAGATTCCAATATCTAATATGGCCTTCTCTGAACTTTTAAACTGTCGAATATTTGGAAGATCACGAACCTCACTAGGAAGATTGGCCCTGAGAACTGCATCTTTTATATCTTGGACAACTTCATCCTTATCAGGATAGTCATCATCAATCACAATACGAAAACGGCTAGAGCCAACACTTGAAGTAGAGACAATATCTTCGATACCAACAATCCCCTTGAGCTCATCCTCAATCGGCTTAGTCACAAAGAGCTCGACATCCTCAGCAGGAGCACCTGGATAGCTAGTACTAACACGAACCCAGTTACTGGCAAATTCAGGCATTTCTTCTTTACCAATATTCTTCCAAGAAAAAAGTGCTAAGAGAATAACACCAAAGAAAAGGACATTAGATAGGAGGTGGCGGGTACAAAAATATTCAATAATTTTCTTCATAGTCAATAATATGCTGCTACAGGTTATTTATGCTAGTCCTTAATTGTCATTTCTGTGTCAACTCAATAAGGAGACTGGTAAGAAGCGATAAATAACACCCACTAAGATATAGAAACCCAAATGAATAGCATAAGAAGTCGCCAGGCCTGCTCTAAAATGAAGCACAGAGAATGAAAAAAGAAAGCCAGCAATTAATGATGGTAAAATAAAGATCAAAGAGAAAAGACCTTTGAAAATAAAGACCAGTGGAAAGTGTAGAACAAAGAAAAGAGCTGTAAAAACTCCTACAGTCTTCCACTTATCAGCTAAAATCTTTTGATACTTAAATAGGCAAACATAAATAAGCAGTTGTTGAAAAATCAACTCACTTAACTTACTAAACGATGCTTTAATATCAAAGAGAGGAAAGAAGAATTTATATTCTAAGACCACTTTCTTCGTCATAGAATTTAGAGGAATAAAACTTTCAATAACACTTGGCAAGAGCAGAAAGAGAACTGAAAAGAAGCCCATGATGACAGAATTTGATTTCTTCGTAAGATGAGAAATAAGCTCCTCTTGAAAAAATAAGTAGCAACCAAGAAAGGCCATTGAAAGGTAGTAGATAACAGTGAACATAGGGGTTTCTAGGTAATTAAAACCAAAGAACTTGTCCCACATAAGTGGATAGGCTCCCATGATTAACATCCAAAAGGCCAACCATTTCACACTAAAAATAGTTAGACCTAGAGCTTTAGACATATTGCTTATACTCTTCTAAACATTCTGGGTTTGCCACGGCCTCGATATTATTTAAGGCCCTACCATTGATAAGCTTCGCCACCGCTAGCTCCATCTTCTTTCCCGAGCGAGTGTAAGGAATATCTTGAATGGCCATCACTCGGCGAGGAACATGGCGAGGAGTTGTATTATCTTTAATCAATTTCTTAATTTCTTTAATTCTCTCAGTCGAGAGCTCTTCACCGGTATTCATCTTAACAAAGAGTTGAACTTCAACATCACCATCAACTTGCTTTCCAACACAAATTGAATCCTCTAAGTAAGACAAGGTCTCAGTTTGACGATAGATTTCAGCCGTCCCAATTCTAACACCTCCAGGATTCAGAGTTGCATCTGAGCGCCCCAGAACCTTAACCCTTCCCTCTTTTGAAATAGAGATGAAATCACCATGGTGCCAAACACCAGGAAAGTGATCGAAGTATGCTGATTTGATTCTCTCTCCCGACTCATCACTTAAGAAATAAATAGGTCTTGAAGGAAAACTACTCTTACAAACTAACTCACCTTCAGCGTCAATGACCTCAACTCCCTCATCATTGAAGCAGGCCGTATTCATCCCAAGACCTGAACATTGGAGTTCTCCTGCATAAACAGGTAGAATAGGATTTCCTAGAAAGAAACATCCAATAATATCTGTTCCTCCAGAGATACTTGCCAATAAGAGATCCGACTTAAAATTTTTATAAACATATTCGAATTGATCAGGAAGAAGTGGTGCACCTGTTGATAAGATAGTCTCAAGTGTAGAGAGATCAACATCAGCAATATTAGTCTGACTATCTTCAAGAGCTCTCAAAAATTTTGGACTCGTCCCAAAGATATGAATCTTTTCTCTTTCAATAATTTTTACGAATTCATTAAAACTAGGATAGGCCGGAGATCCCTCGTAAAGTGTTGTCGTTCCACCAAAGTAAAGAGAACTTACTAGCCAATTCCACATCATCCATCCACAAGTTGTGAAATAGAAAATATTCTTATTTTCATTTAGATCTGTATGTAAACCTAGCTCCTTCACATGCTGAAGCAGCGTCCCTCCAGTTGAATGAACAATACACTTAGGTTTGCCCGTCGTTCCTGAAGAATACATAATATAAAGTGGATCAGAGAATTTACGTTGAACAAAATTGATTTCACTTTCACAAGGAGTAAAAAAATCACTCCATAAGACTGAGTTTGGCACTTGAGTACAATCGAAGCCCTTCCCTATAAAATCAACAATAATAACTTTCTCAATACTATCGACTTGTTCAACAATGGCCTTTAACTTTTGAGTCAAATCAAAGTACTTTCCGTTGTACTCATAACCGGCACAACTCACAAGCACCTTAGGGCGAGATTGTCCAAAACGATCAACCACACCTTCGATTCCAAAGTCACAACTTGTCGAAGTGAAAATACCACCAAGCGAAGTTGTCGCCAACATGGCCTCAACTGTTTCACTAATATTTGGCATATAACAGGCCAGAACATCATCTGGTGAAATATAAGCTGAAAGTGATTGAGAAAGGCCAGCAACAGATCTTCTTAAATCATGATAGCTAATCTCTTTACGACTTCCATTTTCCAAGACAGAAATAATCGCCGTCTTAGAATCTTGCCCACTCTTAAGAAGATTTTGAGCAAAATTTAACTCGGCCTTTGGAAACCAAGCATATTGAGAGAAACCATGATCCTGGCAAGCAGGTGTTAAATCTCCAGAGACTTGAACTTCGAAGAATTCAATCAACTCACTCCAAAAAGCTTCAGAGTTATCTACTGAAAATTGATGAAGTGTCTGGTAGTCATCTCCAGCAAGAGAATACTTCTGTTGCATCTTCTTTAAGAAGCGATACATACTAGTTGATTCAATTCTCTCTTTAGACGGACTCCACAGAGCTTTAGTCATGGTTTCTCCCTTTAACCAAATTAAATGAGGCCTTTAAGTTTTTCTTCACTACTATTTTGAACCTCAGCATGTAGTGAGTTACCGTGAGAATCCATTGTCACAACGACAGGAAACTCTTCGACTGTGAGTTCCCAGATGGCCTCAGGAGAACCAAGCTCACGCCAGTTCACAGAATCGACAGACTTTATTTTCTCAGCAAGAACCTGAGCGGCTCCACCAATTGCGTGGAAGTAAACACATCCATAATCCTGACAACCTTTTAAAGTCTTTGGGCCCATTCCACCTTTACCAATCACACCAACAATCCCATGATCTCTCATCACTTCCCATTGGTATGGTTCCTCACGAATAGAAGTTGTTGGCCCAGCGGCCTTGACTTCATACTCGTCATTCCCTTTTTCAATTACAACTGGCCCACAGTGATAAATAATTTGATTCTCAAGATTCACTGGTGAAGGAACACCCTCATGTAATCTCTTGTGAACAGCATCGCGTCCCGTAAAGAGTTTCCCAGTGATAAGAACCATATCACCAACTTTTAATTCTCTAATCGCTTCTTTTGTAAAAGGATAATCTAGTCTTTTCATATGAACCTCTTAGTATAGCCAGTTGCTAATTTTATTATCTGTTTTAAGTGAAACCCCATGTCTTCTATAGGCCCAGCACATATATGAAACTGAAACAAAGAATGAAGCTGGAAGTCTATTTAAGTGTCCAATCTTACATCCTAAAAGCGTCGTCTTTCCACCAAACCCCATAGGTCCAATACCAAGCTTGTTCGCTGTTTCAACAATATCCTTCTCAAGCTCAGCGAGCTCAGCAATTTCATTGGTATCATCAAGCCTTCTAAAAAGTTGCTCTTTAGAGTTCACATATCCTGCACCTCTATCACCACCAATACAAACACCAAGAACACCTGGCCCACACCCCTTACCTTGCGCTTTTTGAACAGCGTCTAAAATGGCCTTTCTTACACCATCAAGATCACGACCTGCTCCAAGCTCTTGATTAGGAAGTGAGTATTGAGCACCAACATTTTCACACCCACCACCTTTGAGCATAAGTCTAACTTCAACAGTCTTCTTATTATGTTCATGGAAGTGAATCGCGGGATGCCCTGGACCTAAGTTCATCGTATCATTAGTTCCCTTTAGAGAGTCTACTGAGTTCTGTCTTAGGTAACCAACTTCCGTCGCCTTAACAACTGCCTTCTCAACTACTTTTCTAAAGTCTGTTTGATTAAAACCTACTGGGTGTGCAACTTCAAAAATAATAGTACCTGTATCTTGGCAAAGCGGTTGAGACTTCTTCTTAGCAAGATCAATATTGGCCTTAATAATATTCATTGCGTACTCAGCAGTTGTATTCTTCTCTTCTCTGGCCAGGGCCTCAAGAACAACTTTTTGAATATCGTCTGGAATAACAGTCGACGTCACTCTAATCAGCTCGAGGATTGAGTCGAAGAGGTTTGCCGATGTGTTGGCGCTTTTTTTCTTAGTAGTTTTCTTGGTAGTTTTCTTAGTCGCTTTCTTAGTCGCTTTCTTGGCTGTTTTTTTAGCGACTTTTTTCTTCGCTACTTTCTTTGTGGCTTTCTTTGTCGCTTTTTTCGCAACCTTTTTCTTCGTAGCTTTCTTGGCCACTTTCTTTGTTGCTTTTTTTGCAACTTTTTTCTTCGTAGCTTTCTTTGCAACCTTTTTCTTTGTTGCCTTCTTTGCTACTTTTTTCTTTGTTGCTTTCTTTGCAACCTTTTTCTTTGTTGCCTTCTTTGCTACTTTTTTCTTTGTTGCTTTCTTTGCAACCTTTTTCTTTGTTGCCTTCTTAGCAACTTTTTTCTTCGTAGTTTTCTTGGCCACTTTCTTTGCAGCCTTTTTCTTAGTTGCTTTCTTTGCTACTTTTTTAGTTGTTTTCTTTGCAGTTTTCTTTGCTGTTTTTTTGGCGACTTTCTTTGCCATAATTAACCCCTGTATATAGTAATTCTATTGTGTGATAACTAAGCGCAATTATGCCAAGATTGATCGTCTTTATCAAATCTTTGAATTGCGTTATTTTAATTGATTCGGCCTACCTTATTCGGAAGAATTTCCCCAATTCATGAGCGTATTTCTGCGTTATCATTCCATAACCAGGATAAGAAATACCATCTAACTTAAATCTCTTACCAAAGCCACGAACTCCCCATGAATTCTTAAAGTAATAGACACCTTTATACGTGAATTCTTTCCAAGAACCATCTTCCATTTGCATACGTGAAGTCACTTCCACTTCATCGTCATAGCCAACAAGAATAACGGAGTGCCCACCACCTTTTTCGCTTGAAATTCTTCTATCTCTTGTCCCCGGCTCAGGATAACCAACGATCCCAGCATACCACTTCTTCTTATCTCTTTCTTGAATCTCATGTGTGATAGTTTTCTTACTATTCCATGAACCATAATAGAGTTTCATCCCCATAATGATTGACTCACCAGAGGCGAGGTAATCTTTAACTTTCTGATAAGATTTAAGCTTATAAGACTTCTTATACTTATATAGGCCTTCAATAAGCTCGGACTTAAGTCGCTGGGCCTCGTCACGAATAGTAACAAACTCCACATCTCTTTCGGCCAGCTCTGAATCTGATAGCTCCAATAAGGTTGGATCACGATGTCCCAATAAACAACTCTGTAGCATCAGTGGTCTCTTTTCAAGATGACCGCATCTCTGTCTCGAAAGTGGATATTCCACAAGGTCTAACCACTTCTTGCCGATATATGGCCACGTCTTCTCAGTCACCACACCATACTTCAGAACCGCTTTCATATTACGAGAAGTTGAAGAGCCTTCAGACTGCTTATCCTTCATAATAATATATTCCATCCACTCTTCAGAGAGATCGATTTCTTGAGCTGTGAATCGTCCATCGCGAATGAGCATATGCTCTATAATCCCCATGGCAGTAAACATTGTACAAGTACCACGACTCTTTTGAGACTTAACAGGTGATTGTAATTGAATAAGTTCGTGAGTATTCGAACGCAGTGGCGCTGCAAGTGATAGTTGTGCACTCACCATTAGCGCAATGATTAAATAAATTCTTTGTAACATGTTTTCCCCTTGAGATAAAAGTGTCTCGAACCCGAGCGAAAACGTCAAGAATCTCTAAAAACGCTTTGAGTCATCACTTAATATAGCTTGTCTAACTCTACTTATAGAGGCATTTTAGAAGGAGTGATTTCTTTAAGTGGACTAAATGACAAACAACGTGAAGCGGCCGACACGATAGATGGCCCTGTGCTTATTCTTGCAGGAGCAGGAAGTGGGAAGACTCGTACTCTCACCTACCGAATTGCGCACATGGTCGACAATCTTCATATTCCTGGGAAGAATATCCTTGCTGTAAGTTTCACGAATAAGGCCGCCAAAGAAATGCGAGAAAGAGTTATTGGCCTGCTCGGAAAACACAAATCCCGTGGTGTCACTCTCGCAACCTTTCACTCTCTTGGTTTAAAAATTCTCAAGAAAGAAATTGATAAACTCGGCTATCACAAGAAATTCTCAATCTATGACACGTCTGATCAGCTCGCTATTATTCGCGATGGTCTAAAGCTCTACCACGCAGGAAAGAACTTTAAAAAAGAGCAGATCTTAAGTCTCATTGGGAATCTCAAAAATGGTGGAATTGAGCCAGATGACTACGCAGACAGCCCAATGTTCAATGAAGAGGACCCATACTGTCATGCAACCAATTTTATCTATGAGTACTATCAGGAAAAGTTGAAATTCTTCAATGCAATCGACTTTGACGATATTCTCCTACTAACGGTAAAGCTATTTAATGAGAATCCAGATATTGCTCAAAAATACTCAGAGCAATTTCAATATATCATGATTGATGAGTATCAAGATACCAATACTCTCCAATTTAACCTCATACTCCACCTCACAAAATGCCATAATAATCTCTGTGTTGTTGGAGATGATGACCAGGCCATTTACTCATTTCGAGGGGCCGATATTACAAATATCCTAAGCTTTGAAAGTAACTTTCCGGGAGCAAAGGTCGTCAAACTTGAACAGAACTATCGTTCTGTCTCACCAATTCTTGAACTCGCCAACCGCGTAATTCAAGAAAATAAGAACCGAAGAGAAAAGACCCTATGGTCTGACAAGAAATCTGATCTCAAACCTGTTCTTTGGAAATGTGGTGATACAGATCATGAGTCTGAGATCGTAGTCGAAGATATTGTTAAGCACCAATCAGATGGTGGCCATCTCGGAGATATCGCCATTCTCTACAGAAGTAACACTCAGGCCCTACCTGTAGAAGAACAACTTCGCCTTTCACAAGTTCCTTACAAAATGTTAGGTGGCCAGAAATTCTACGAGAAAAAAGAAGTAAAGGATCTCATGGCCTATCTACAGGTAATAAAAAACCCTGCAGACCAAATGGCCCTAAGAAGAATTCTCAATATTCCAAATCGTGGAATTGGGATGAGAACTCTTGAGAAGTATCTCGAACTGGCCGAGGATGAGAATGTCAGCCTCTTCCACGCCATGAAAATGAAACCAGATCTCGACCCAAATCGAGAAAAACATATTCGTCCATTTGTAAGTCTCATTACAAAACATCAGGATGAATTTAGTCGTTACTCACTTGCTGAATCTATCACAACCCTAGTTGAAGATATCGACTACTTTAAGTTTATTGAAAAGAACTACGACAATGTGAAACAAGTTGATCGTAGAAAGAATGATATTAACCACTTTATTGAATCAGCAGAGCGTTTCACCAAGTTCTATGGTGAAGATGCAAACCTAGATACATTTGTAGAAAAACTACTTCTTCAAGACTCACAGGATACAAGTGATGAAGAGGAAGAAGATGATGTACGAGCAAATGAAGTGACAATGATGACTCTTCACTCTTCCAAAGGACTTGAATTCGACACAGTCTACTTGCTTGGAATGGAAGAAGAAATCCTACCTCACAAAAGAAGTATCACCGAAGGAAATGTCAGTGAAGAAAGACGCCTTTGCTACGTTGGAATCACTAGGGCTCAGTCAAAGCTTATTATGACCTATTGTAAGCAAAGAAAAATTCACGGAACCATTAGCCCTCGCCATAAATCTCGCTTCGTCATCGAACTCGATAAAGAGGGATTTTTCAAAGAACAAGACCGCGAAAGTTTTGGTCAATTCGACACTCAAGAAGAAGTTGAAGAATATAAGAAAGGTTTCTTCTCTAATCTCATGAACCTCCTCGACGAATAGACCTTAAACTGCTCTACATAAATGGGGCTAGAAAGGGCCTATAGTGCTTTAACAATAAAAACTTACTGAGTTTATTTTTGAACTGTTGGATATTGCGTAGAATTCCTGATGTGATAACGCAGGGATAAGTGGATTTCAACCCCACTTAAGGATAGCAGTTAAAGCAGATAATAAACTGCTCTACATAAATGGGGCTAGAAAGGGCCTATCGTGGATTAACAATAAAGACTTACTGAGTTTATTTTTGAACTGTTGGATATTGCGTAGAATTCCTGATGTGATAACGCAGGGATAAGTGGATTTCAACCCCACTTAAGGATAGCAGTTAAAGCAGATAAAAAAAGACCCTCTTTGAAAGAGGGCCTTTTGTATTTTTGTTATTTCTGTAGAGCTTAGTAGCAACGTCAAAGTGCAATGCACCTTGGCCTAGGGCTAATCGTCGTTTTCTAGCTTTTCTTTTCTTTCAGCAATAACTGACTCTTGGATATTTGAAGGACAGTCTACGTATCTTGCAAATTCCATAGTGTATGACGCCTTACCTTGAGACATAGATCTTAGGTCATTTGAATAACCAAACATCTCTGAAAGAGGTACTTCAGCGTTGATGATAACTTCTCCACCTGGATCAGTCTCTGAACCTTGGATCATCCCTCTTCTTGAAGAAAGGTCACCAATAACAGAACCTTGGAACTCATCTGGAGTTGTAACTTCAACTTTCATTACTGGCTCCATAATTACTGGATCAGCACTTCTAATAGCTTGTCTCATTGCTTGTCTTGAAGCAATACGGAACGCCATATCTGAAGAGTCAACGTCGTGTGACTTACCGTCTCTTAGGAAGATTTCACAGTTGATAACTGGGAAAGCTGCAAGAGGACCTTTGTCCATAACGTCTTGGAAACCTTTTTCACAAGCACCGATGAATTCGTTAGGAATAGATCCACCTTTAATTTCATTGTTGAATTTAAAGACTTGATCTTCTTTATCCTTGTCATCTTCAGCAAGTGGTCTAAGAAGACCAACAACCTGACCAAATTGACCAGAACCACCTGTTTGCTTCTTGTGAGTATAATCAAAAGGAGCTTCAGTTCTAATTGTTTCTCTGTAGTTAACCTGAGGAGCACCAACTGCTACGTTTGCACCGAACTCACGCTTAAGTCTTTCAACGTAGATTTCAAGGTGTAGCTCACCCATACCAGCAATTCTTGTTTCACCAGATTCTTCATCTGTGTAAACGTGGAATGTCGGGTCTTCTTTAATAAATTTTGCAAGACCTTTAGACATCTTCGCTTGCTCACCCTTATCTTTACAAGAGATTGAAAGCTCGATAACTGGGATTGGAACGTGGATTCCCTCTAGAGATAGGTTACAGTTATCATCGTTACCTACGAAAGTATCCCCTGATGCACAGTCAATACCAACGATAGCAATGATGTCACCAGCGTGCGCTGAATCAATATTCTCTCTATCGTTAGAGTTCATACGTACCATACGACCGATTCTAACTTTCTTTCCAGTTCTTGTATTATAAACAGTATCACCTTTATTTAGTGTACCTCTATAGATTCTTGTATAAGTCAGCTGACCAAATTGCTCGTCAGTGATCTTAAATGCCATAGCAAGTAGATCTTCTTCTGGGCTTGGGTTGATTTCTACTGTCTCATCGTTATCAGAGTTAACAGCAGTTGGCTTAGCACAAGTAAGTGGTGAAGGAAGGTATCTTGCAACGGCCTCAAGAAGTGCTTGAACACCTTTGTTCTTGAATGCAGACCCCATGAAAACTGGAGTAAGTTGAAGAGACTGAACACCTTTTTTGATACATAGGTGAAGTTGCTCATCAGTTGGCTCATTACCTTCAAGGTAAGCTTCCATTACATCATCATCGTACTCAGCAACAGCATCAACCATTTCTGATCTTAGCTCTTCTACTTTGTCAGCAAGATCAGCTGGACAATCTTCGATTCTAACGTTTTCACCGTTATCACCATCGTAGTACCATGCTTTTCTTGTGATTAGATCAACAGCACCTAGGAAACCATCTTCAGCACCGATAGGACATTGCATAAGAACTGCATTGTGGTTTAGCTTCTCTCTTAGAGCATCTCTACCATTAAATGCGTTGGCACCCATACGGTCCATTTTATTTAAGAAAGCCATTCTTGGAACATTGTAACGCTTCATTTGTCTGTCAACAGTAATAGACTGTGACTGAACACCAGAAACAGAACAAAGAACTAGGATCGCTCCATCAAGTACTCTTAGAGAACGCTCTACTTCAACTGTAAAGTCAACGTGACCCGGAGTATCGATAATATTAATTCTTGTATCTTTCTCAACACCGTCTGCGAAAGTTGTTCCCTTTCCTTCAACACCTTTCCAGTGAACAGTTGTTGCAGCAGAAGTAATTGTGATACCTTTTTCTTTTTCAAGTTCCATGTGGTCCATTGTTGCACCATCACCACCACCACGAACGTCTTCGATCTTGTGGATCATGTCACAGTAAAAAAGAATCCTTTCAGTAAGAGTTGTCTTACCAGAGTCAATGTGGGCAGAGATACCGATGTTTCTCGTCTTTGCCATTAGTTTGTTGTTAATCATTGCGTTCTCCACGTATGAATTAATTAATTTACAATGTTAGACATTATTATCGTAAAATAAGTACTAAAAATTTAAACAATATTCAGTCGCCCATCTTAGTGAAATTCCAAGTATCAGTCAATTAGGCATTTCAAAAAAAATACTTAAAACATCAATTATTTAATGGCCTAAAAAAATTCATAAATTCTACACTCCAAGTCATCAAACTATTGACAAGAACAGGTGAAATCCTTAAAAAAAATT
>NZ_AUNJ01000377.1 GCF_000447775.1 Bacteriovorax sp. DB6_IX | reverse complement strand
GAATAATGCCTAGACCGAATCTGGATGACTTGGAGCGTAGGCGAGGGCAAGTGTTGATCCCCAGCTTCCGCCGAAAACGGCCCACTTAGAAATAGAGAGTTCTTCACGAATCTTTTCAATATCAGAGACTAAGTCCCAAGTTGTATTCTCTCTCAACTCAGCAAATGGTTTAGATTTTCCACAACCTCTTTGGTCAAAGAGAATGATGTGGTATCGCTTTGGA
>NZ_AUNJ01000376.1 GCF_000447775.1 Bacteriovorax sp. DB6_IX | reverse complement strand
TGAGAAGAAAACACCTCGAACAATCTCACATAAGATTTGTGAAATGCTCTACCCAGGAATGCTAAACTACTTAAACAGAAAGAACTGTAAAGAAGATAGCTCAAGCTACTTTCACCTTCAAGGGGCCACCCATGTTGTCGACACTGTTGAGTTAAATGATTTTGAAAGAGATCATAGAGTCTCAAGAGTAGACATCATCCCAGGAAGTGAAGAAAATGCAGGAAGCCTAAATCGTGGGTATGCCTTTATGGCCGCCAAAGGATATAGATCAAGTGAATCATGGGGAACAAGTGATACAACAACAGAAAGTATCTCTGCTTCAATTTACTATGATGGTCCACCAAGTGTTTTCTTAATGACTGCAGGTGTAACAAAATCACATACAGCTTTTAATGAGAAAGTGAATGCCAAAATGCACATGATGTTCACAAGAACATTCACAACACTGACACCTGTCAAACTAAATTATAACTCTATCACGGGAAGTTTTAAGGCCAAGATCAAGAAGTGTTTTATTCTGACTGACCTCAAAGAGAATAAGAACAACTTCCACGTCTGCTCAAGTGAGGCCACAAGAGAAAGTATCACTGAGAAATGGTATTTTATAGGAGAGGCCGATGCTAATACTCATGGTGTCCTAACTGATGGAATCGAAGTAGGTGAAAAGGCCAATCTTAAAATTATTCGTGGAGAGAAGAACTTTAAGAAGATTTGGGAAATGTTTGAAAGTGACAATACAAGAACAGTCATCGCAGAAATGGAAGACTTTAATCTTGGAGAGAAATTTCTAGAATACAAACAAGACCAAGCATTTAATTTGGAAGTTGAGACAAATAAGTCAAGTAGCTTCCCAGGACTTATAAGGTAATAACAATGAAGAAACTACTACTAACCACACTACTCACTCTAAGCTTTAGTATGCAGGCCAGTGCGATTAGCTGTCGTACGATTCAGGTTATGGAAGATAAACTTGAAAAGACCAAAACTCAATATAATGAGCTTGAAGAGGCAATATTCTTAAGTGAGAAACTTCAAGAAGCGGCCAGCTGGCAAGAGTGGTCAAATATCACACAAGCTCAAAAAGATGGGCAACCATTCTTCACGGCCAAAGAAGTCGATATTCTCCTCATGATGGATCTTCTTAATGATAATAAGACAGAAATCTATAAAGATATGGGACAAAATGCTGGAATCATGGCCGGGACAATTGCCTTTAATTTTGTAGGATCAAGAATTATCAGTAAACTCCTTGATCATGGTTACAAGGCCGGTTTTATGAAAAAGGTTCAAAAACTTATTATTGATGATATCGACAATAAGAAGAAGGCGCAAAAAGTTAAGCACCTAGCGACTGTTCTTATGGCGGCCGCACCTATTTATATTGGGATCAAAGAATACCAACTCTACCAACTCTTACAAGAGGCCAAGGATAAACTCGAAACGATCGAAGAGATTTCAGAGAATATTCCAGAACTCTCTATTCTTGAAGAAAGAGTTATGAACGATGAAATTCGATTAGAAGAAATGAGATCACGATTGACTGAAGAGTGTGTTAAGAATTAATAAAAAACAAATAAACACCTATAATTATTCATTATTTTTTGATATAAAGGAGCTCTATGAAGCTCCTTTTTCTATTTCTTATTCTTACTCTTTCTTCGTCATTGACCATGGCCGAAGCACCAAATTCTAAGAAGAGTTTTGGAAAGAGAGAACGCCCCCTCTACGAGCTTGGTGCAGGAGTTCTTCACTCACAATTTCCTCACTATCCAGGGGCCTCAACAACTAAGAAAGTCACTCTCCCCTTTCCAACAGCACTTTATCGTGGAAAGACATTTAGGCTTAAAAGAGAAGAAGGTGCCCGTGGTATTTTCTATAGTGGAGACAGAGTTGAGTTAGATGTGAGCTTCGATGGAACCTTAGCAAGTGATGGAGATGATACAAAAGTCAGACAGGGCATGAATGAGCTGGATGCACTTATCGAGTTTGGGCCACGCTTCCTCTACAATATCCTCAAAGTCAGCAAGACAAATCCATGGGACTTTGACTTTCACTTTGCAACAAGAATGGCCTTCTCAACGGGCTTTCTTGAAAATATGCATGAGCGTGGTCTCGTATTTAATCCGTTTTTCACATTGAGAAGAATTAGTCTCTTTACTGACGACGATCTCTTTGCTTCATTTCTCAGTGTAAAATACGCAACTCAGAAGTGGCACCAATACTACTATGGCGTCCCACAAAAATATGTGACACCGACAAGACCCTTCTACCAGGCCGACTCTGGTGTCGCCGAATATAGCCTCGCCCTACTTTATAACTACCCCTTAAAAAAAGATATCTACATCTTCGCTGGCCTCATTCAATCACTTTACAAAGACAGTGCTAACCGCAACAGCCCCCTACTCACAAAAACCACCAACACCTCCACCGTCTTCGGAATCTACTGGAACTTCTACAAATCAAAACAAACCGTCCTCGACTAGGTGCCACGACTAGGTGCCATGCACCTTTTGTTTCGCAGGTGCTAAATCAAAAGAGAAAAATTTGGAAGAAAGAGTAACAAATAGATTACTATCTTGAGAATAATTGACTATCAACTTTCTATGCCTAGAAGAAGTCTAATTAGAACTGCAAATTATCCATACCATATAACAATTCGAACAAATAATAGAGAATGGTTCGACTTACCAATGAATGAAGTCTGGAATATTTGTATCAAAGCAATCAAATTTGCGAATATGAAGCATAACTGCGAAGTCCAGGCTTTTGTCCTAATGAGTAACCATTACCATCTCATGATTTGGACACCACTTGAGAATATTGATTTATTTATGTTTGATATGAACTCTTACATCAGTAAAAAGATTAGAAGAAGAACAGGACGTATTAATAGAATATTTGGAGATAGATACAAATGGTGCCTGATAAATTCTATGGAGTACTATAGGACTGTCTTAAAATATATCTATCAGAATCCCCTGGTTGCAGGACTCTCAAGTAAATGTGAAAACTACCACTACAGCACTCTCCACTATCATATCAATTCAATAAACTTAGGTATCAAATTAAGAAATCCGTACCTACATGAAGTTAATGATTTTTTAAACTGGATTAATGAGTTAAACAAAAAAGAATACTACACTATATCAGCGGCCGTAAAAAAGCCTATCTTTTCAGTTCCGAAAAATAATTCAAGTAGAAGGGCAATCTAAAAATCAAAGTAATACCTAACTACTTAGCAAGTGCGAAACAAAAGGTGCATGGCACCTACCTGTGGCACCTACCTGAGAAGAATTTATTTACAAGCAATGTTTTTTGTTTGAATATAATGATATGGAAAAAATGAAGATGAAATGGGTGGCATTGGCTGGTTTCTTGGTTATCGGTGCGAATGTGCGAGCTGATGCAAAGAAGTCATTTTTAAAGGCAGTGAAACTGCAGTGCTCAAAGACAGATAAACAAGCCAAAGAACTTGCGACAGGAGGACGTACGGGAAATGTTGTCAAATATCGCCTTTGCAATAAAGGCAAAATCAAACTTGATGACACTTGCCGTCTAAAATGTGTCGATAACTCATCTTCCATTGGAGATTAACTTGAAAAAGTCTTTTATAAACTTGACCATATTATTTATTACCCTAGCATTTTCAACAAATGCCTCTCAAGAGAGGTTTGAGGAAATTGAGAAACGCCTCGCTGAAATAGAGGTTAAAACTTATAGTAGTTTCCTCAACTTTTCAGGAGAATTAGAAACTCGCTATGATAACTTTACCAGAGAAGATAAGGATGACTCAGCAGCAAGTAAGAATGTTAGCAATAGTTATTTTTCTAATTTCTTTAGACTCAATCTCGATGCAAAACCCCATAGAGATGTTCAATTCTATGGTCGACTAAGTATGGCAAAATATTGGAATGATTTCTATGCCTATGGAAACCGCCCAGTCACGGCACTCTCAGGTAGCACAGGCAGAAATAAGACCAATGGTGAAGTCTATGTGGAAAGGGCTTTTATTAACTGGAGTTTCGCAAAATCATATATTCTCTCAATTGGAAGGTTACCTACAATTGATGGTGGCCCAAAACACCTCCACCTCTCTTCTTCAGAACTTGGCTCTTACCCTCTGGCCTCATTCTCAGCAATATTTGACGGTATGGCACTGACAAAAGAATTTACAGGAAATGGATGGAACTTGAAAACAAGAGCGATCTACACGCCATTTCAGACACCGAATTTTTCTAGTACACTTGAGGGAGTCAGAAACTCTGATGGGGCAAAACTTGATTCAAAAAGTGACGTCTTTGTTTTGAACATTGACTTAAAGAAATATCAAATGAGTTTTGCAGAGTCGTCAAGCACAATTCTCCAGATCATGAGAGTTAATAATCTTGATTTTTATACTGTAAATAATGGAACTACAGCTCTTGGTAATAATACCGCCTCATTTACGACTCTCTCTTTTTATAATGAGTTTACAAACGTCCTAGATACCAATACAGATCTCTATCTTACTTATAAGTACTCCTGGACAAAATCTAAGGGATGTCTAATTGGAAGTGGTACAACATGTACAACAGGAGGCTTCTATTCAAATGGCCCAGAAAAATCAACAACAGGTTATAACCTTTGGCTTGGCGCCAAGAATGAAATCTTTGAAGAAAACTATATAGGTTTCGAATATATTTACAATGATACTTATGGAACAACCTCAAACTCCGCCAAGGCTGAAATTGCCAACCTCTATGGTGTTACGGCATCTAAAACAGCACATATTTTTTATACGAACCATATAAATTCTGCACTCAGCCTCATCGTAGGAGCTTATCAACAGAAGACATGGAGAACTTTTACAGGAGGTGTTTTTACACTTGGAAGTCCTGCTAATTTAAAGACAAATGTAACCTATTCGAGATTTATAGCGCATTTCTAATCATGCCTTTTAAGAAACTTATTAAGACCATTAATAAGAGTTGAGTTCTTGAGACTCTTCTTACACGCTAAAACGTCTCTCACTTGATGAATAATATGACCATAAGCTTTGGTCTTAATACCTTCAACAACATAGTATTTTGATTCTTTAAAAAGATTTTGAAAATCAGGCTCAAGGGCCACAACAGCATCAACCCTATTCTTTGCTAACATATCAATCAATTGAATATCTGAGTTCACTTGAAAGATTTTATGTTTCTTCTTAAAGTCAGAATTCAAATACTTTAGCATAGAGCGGTTAACGGCCACAACCTTTGGAAAGCCTGGAGCTCGTTCTAAATTCTCTTCTAACATGAAAAAGCGAAGAGGGGCCTCTAAAATATTAACAGAGAAAATCACTGGATCGCGTGATTCCTTAGTTACAAGAATAGGATCAATCGGAAAGATACATCCCTGCTTATCCTCTAAAAAGCTTCTCAAGCTACGATTAAAAGGTGCCTTGTGAAAGGCCATTTTATTGTCTGCGGCAATCTTCTTGGCCATTTTTAGATAGTACCCCTCATCAGAGAGACTTGTTTCTTGGATAGAGTAGAAATAGAGAGAGTCCCCCTTTGCTACGGTAGAAATGACGAATGCAGCGACAATAAGAATAACAAAAAACTTCATATACCTACTCTAAGTGATAATGATATTTGAAATAGCAAAATAAACTCATAGATTATGCATATTCAAAATCTCTATCTTTTACACTATTTAGAAAGAGTTCATTAACGAATTAAAAAGATGCCTTATAATCATTAATCTTTAAAACTGCCAAGAATTTGGCAATCAAAATTGCCAACTGCGAAACAAAAGGTGCATGGCACCTAACATTCTTCTGAGATTTCGAAGACTTCGTGGCAGATGTTCTTGTATTCCAGGTAGAGTTCGTCGTCCTCGTTTTCCCATTCTGATTTGTAGTCTTCAAGGCAGCGATAAATACTCTCACAACTTGGACTAGACATTTCTTTAAGATCCGAAATTGTCAGATCCATAGTCTCGTTAACTTTCTTGAGCATATCAACATCTTCACCAACCTGAGAAAGCTGTTCGTAAGTATAGTAGAGATAGAAGGCAGAGATAGAAAAAGCATAGTACTTTCTAAATTGATCATACTTTATTTTTGTTTTTAACAGGCCAATATCTTCTCCCGACAACTCTAGGAAAATTGCCTTAATCTCATCTTGAGCACTGGCATCAAGCAGTCCTCTCTCCGTGGCCATTTTAAAGTTTGGAAGCTTTAGTGGTGGCATACCAAAGGCCAGAGGAATATAAGAAAGAGTTTCTCCTGCGTAGCCAAGATACTTTCTGAGTCTTGAGTTTTGAGTTTTAGATAGTTTTTCCAAGGCCTCATCTGCAAGCTTCTTGGCCATATAGTATTTTAATACCTTCTGATCCTGAATACCAAAATCGATGAAAGAAATAGATTTCTTAAAGTACTCTTCCAGAGCGCCATTAAAGAAGTAACGGCTAAGATGATCAGGACGAGTGCTATTAAGAACGAGCTTGTCATAGTAATTTCTCATGGCGGACTTAGAAAGAAAGTAGTCCCCGAGAGAGAGATTGTGCTCTTTTAAGCTGACATCAAGCCATGCGATATACTCTTCAAGATCTTTGAATTTCGACTTTTCTAAACTCGTTCCGCTATCTAGAAACTTCTGGTAATAACGCTCATAACGAGAGCGATTGTAAATATACTTTGACTTAAATGAAGTTACGGCCTTTTGACAGCTCTGCCCCACAAGCTCATAGAGACTTGCCGGTTTTCGCGTTTGCTCTTGAGTCCTTAATGTTAGGAGCATCAGTGCAAGCGTAAATAGAACAAAAGACCACTTCTTCATTCAATTCCTAGTTCAATATCTTAAAAGACTTTTGCTTTTGCCTGAATAAATGAATAGTAGAAAACTGCGTTTGGATCATTTGAAACACGCTTCATTTCTTCCTTGGCATTGGCCACAGTCTCTTCATCAACATAACCTTCCTTAACGAGCTGATCACTCGCCGATAAGAGAAGTTCGTGCCAAAAATTAATAAACTCTTTTCTCTTAGCTGGACGTCGATTGTCGAGATGCCATGTCTTCGTCTCTACTTTTATGTCTTTATATCCCTGTTGAAGAAGCAGGTTACCAAGCTTTGCACCAACAAAGGGATCACCCTTCATATCATATTGGTAATCATTGAAGGCCATCCAATACTTCCAAACATTAGGAGAATATGGCTCAAGAAAGAAACTCGAATTCATAACTTCAGTAATATAAATAACAGAACCCGGACGACAGACTCTCCTTACTTCACTTAGGACCTTACTCGGGTCGGGAACGTGCTCTAAAATCCAACATAGGAATGCTCCATCAAATTGGTAAGAGTCAAAATCTATATCAGTGGCATCCATCTGATGAATTGAATAACGATCTTTTGCATAAGAAAGTAACTCAAGACTCTTCTTGGCCGACTCAATTTGATTCTCGCTTCGGTCAATACATGTCACTTTCATATCAGGGAATCTTCTTAGAAGAATTTCAGTCTGTGCACCAACACCACTTCCGACTTCAATCAAATTCTTAACTTCACTTAAATTAATGCCGTCATAAACAGTGTGTTCAGTGAATCTTGCTTGTTTTCTTAATCGGTTTTGCTCAATATCGTCAAAACCATGGAGATAAGGAAATTCTTCTTTACTCATCTGGCCTCCCTTAAAGTGTTTAACTTATCGGAATAATTGGCATAAATATTTAAGGAAGTCACTGGCCAAATGATCTCGATTGACCTAATTATAAGGACATAGATAAAGGAGATAAAATGAAATTAGTGCTAGGAAGCTCATCTAAGTTTAGAAAGGCCCAATTAGAACAATTGAGAGTCCCTTTTGATACCTACTCACCAGATATAGACGAAGACCAAATAAAGAACTCAAGTAAAACACCTTTGGAGATTTCAAGGGAATTAAGTCTTGAAAAGGCCAAGGCCGTCTTAGAGAAATATCCCAATGACCTCGTTATTGGGGCCGACCAAGTTCTCAACTTTAAGGGAGAAATTTTCTCAAAACCAGGAACAGCAGAAAATGCAATGGCCCAATTAAAGAAGTTAAGAAATGAGACTCATGAGCTTATTACAAGTTACGCTCTTATTACAAAAGATAAAGAAATTGTAGAAACTGTTATCTCTAAGATGACGATGAGAGACTTAACAGATGAGCAAATTAGAAAGTATGTCGAATTAGACGAGCCACTCTATAGTTGTGGTGCTTATAAGCTAGAGACCTTAGGAATATCTCTATTTAAATCCATAGAGTGTCCTGATCATTCGGCCATTATTGGCCTGCCACTAATTTCTCTAACAACACAGTTAGAGAAATTTGACGTCAAAGTCCTCTAGATCTTCATAAGGGAGTATGTCTCTTACTTACATGCTCCCCGACTTGCCCTTAAAAAGTATTGCTCCCCTTCCAAATATAATTCTACAATCTCACTATGATCAGCATTGAGTTCGACACCCTCGGTATTCTCGGAATTGATCACTTTGCTCCATAGATTAAGTGCTCCACAGACAACTGAGATATCTTTATTTCTCTGACCTAGATTAAACCAATAATAATCTATTGAGGCCAAGTCTCTCAGATATGGCATTTGACTAAGCTCGACTCTATTTGCGAGGAACTTTGGAAAATCCCAACCATAGAAGTCCATATTCTCAGCATCAGAGTGAATCTCTTTAATAAACTGTGAAGCAAAATACTTAAAATTATTTTGGCCAAGAATAGTTCTGACACTTACAAAAACTTTTTCTAATTGAAAGAGATGAGCATAGAAGTAATTTGCCTGGTAAGGATTATTTAAATCAGCAAGCTCAAGAATATCATTATAAAACTTATCATCCATTTAAGACCTCGACGATGAGATTTCTCTGTTCAAGAATTTTAGAAAAGTCAGGAAGATTATTATCTCTTTCATAAACTATAGGAAGGCCACCTAAATGCTTTCGCAGGCCGGCAAGAATATTCAAAACCTCGGGATGGATATCACTACCGTGAGTATCGATAAAGAGTTCCCCCTTTTTCTCGGCACCTGCCACATGAACTTCCTTAACCACATCCAAGTTCAACTCGTCTAAAAAGTCCTTAGTGCTTAGACCAAAATTCATTTCATTAACCCAGATATTATTCAAATCGAGAAGTACAGAGCAGCCTGTTAAGTTAGCAAGCTCATTAATAAAAGATGCTTCAGAGCGATCGCTACTTTCAAATTGATGATAGTATGAAAGATTTTCTACCAGGATTTCCGTACCAAGAAAGTCTTGGATGTAGCTAATCCTTTCACTCATATTAATGAGGGACTTATTATTAAATGGGTGTGGTAAAAGATCGTGAAAGCAAACCCCACGATATTTTTGCACACTGAGATGATCAGAAACCTGAAAGGGAGAATATTGCTGAATAAGGCTTTTGATCTCATTAAGATAATCTCGACTCAACTCATCTGATCCCGCAAGGTTCATTCCCACACAGTGAAAAGAGATCTCATAATCTTTTCTTAGGGCAGCAAGCTTCTTGTGATGAGGCCCAACGGAGAGCCAATTATCCGCAATGATTTCTAAGAAATCGATCTTCGGTTTCTTCTCTAGTATTTCATCGATAAATTCGAGACGTAGGTTTATACCTACGCCTCCTGAAGCATTTAACATCGTCTTAGTTTACTTTCTTAGACTTATAAACAACTCCACCTGCGATCTTTTCGCAAACACCTTGTGGAACATAGACCCATTCTTTTGGATCGTTGTCTTTCTTGGCCATATTGGCACAATCATGCCCATTGGCCCCACAATCATTGGCGCCTTTTTTGGCAATACCACGACATTTGACAATCGTATCACCAGATTTTGCCCATTTTGGGGCAGCATCTGCTTGAGATGGTGTCATAATAAATCCCGTCAGGGCCGCGGCTACTAGAAGTGGTGCTTTTTTCATTTCTTCCTCCTTATTTTGTTCTTATTTTCTTCTTAGTGGAGCTCAAAAGAGTTATGTTACAAAGAAAATGGAATATTTTTATTTATTAGACATATGTGTGAATTTCCCTATACTGTTCACATGACACAAAAAAGAATATCTAAAGAAGCCATTAATGAGCTTCCACTATATAAGCTAGAAAATGACATTGAATTAATTATTGCGCCAGAGCAGATGGCAAAGGCCATAGAGGAGCTTAGAAAGGCCCCTGTGCTCGGGTTTGACACTGAGACAAGACCCTCTTTTTCAAAAGGTGAAAGCTATAGTGTCTCGCTCCTTCAACTTTCTACTGAAAGTAAGAATTATCTCTTCAGAATTAACCAGGTACCATTTAACCAAGAGCTCGCGGCCATCTTAGAAGACGAGAATATCAAAAAAGTTGGCGTCGCCATTCACGATGATATTAAGCATCTTAATCGCATTAGAAAGTTTAAGGCCAAGGCCTTTATCGATGTGGCGGATCTTGCAAAGGAAAAGGGAATTATCACCCTAGGACTACGATCGTTGGCAGGGCTACTTTTGGATAAGAGGATTTCAAAGAAGGCAAAACTTTCTAACTGGGAACAGCCAACTTTAACCCCTGCACAAATTAATTACGCTGCCACAGACTCGGAAGTAAGCCTTAAGCTCTTTCAAGCCTTAAGATAAACTAAAGATTCCATGAGATTGTTAACCAATCTTATCAATCTTTTATATTTTCAGGACATAATAGACTATAATAGCTCTATGAAAATTTTTGTTAACTTCTTCTTAACATTACTCTTAATTCAAGGCCTAAACACACAGGCCTCAAATGAAAATATAGTTTCCATAACTGGTCACCCTGATTATCCCCCAGTCATCTGGCATTCAAAAAAAGATGATAAGTTAAAGGGGATTGCGGTTGAGGCCACAGAGACTTTTCTAAAAGAATTGGATTACAAGGTCAAAAATAGACCGATTGCCACTTGGGCAAGATCCCTGAAAGAAGTTAGCGAGGGAAATGTAGATATTATCTTGCCTCCCTATTTAACAAAACCAAGAGAGAAACAATATCTCTATCCTCAAACACCTTTTATGATGGATGAGACAGTTCTATTTATAAGAAAAGGCTCTAATTTAAAATTCACAAAACTCTCAGATCTTAGGGCCTATAAAGGGGCCGCCATTATTAATGATAGCTTTGGTGATGAGTTTGATCAGTACAATCGAAAAGTACTGAAGATAAAGAGGCTCACTAAAACAGAGCAGTGTTTTCGTTTTCTTCTAAAAGGTCGTACAGACTATGTCGTTGCCGGTAAGAGTGCGGGTATTGCCGTTATGGCACAAATGGGTGTTGATGATAAAATCCAAATCCATTCAAGGCCAGTCATTCAAACGGGAATGTATTTAGGGGCTTCTCTTAAATCAAAAAAGAATATCAATAAAATCATTGAGCACTTTGAGAAAAGAACTCTCCAATGGAAAAAAGAAGGAAAATTCAAAGAGCTGGAAGAGAAATACTTTCGCCTCTATCTTAAAGAGAATGCTCCCAATAAATCAACTGCGAACTACTTAAGTTCGCAGTGAGCTGTGTACTTAAAACTTTCTTCTTCACATTGATAAGTTGCACGAATGGCCGCCATTGTTGGACTGGCCTCACTCTTATCAAGTTCAAGACGCGTAATCTTACATCCCATGGCCACATAGACTTTGGCAGCACGTCCCTCAAATACTCTTCTATGACAATCTTGATTTAGAAGGATTGGATGCTTCACAAAGAGAAACTTGTAGATGGCCTTCTTATTTGTGATATCTGTGTACTCAATAACATCATTACTAGTAGCAAAAACACTAAGACTAAAAATCGAAACGAGACTTACGATAAAGAACTTAAACATATTATTTCCTTTCATAGATTTCAAACTTCCAAAATGGAGTCTTTTCCGTGGACTCAAATTCTTGCGTCTCAGTAATGGTGAAGTCTGCTTCATTAAACTCTGGAAAGAATGTATCGGCCTTCCCTTCCCAATCCACACGACTTAAGTATATGGAATCCACTTGCCCCATGAAGTACTTATAGATAACAGCACCACCACAGACAACGGCCTCTTCAATCTCACGTTCTCTAAGATAAGAAACGGCTTCATCAGGATCGTGAAAAATAATGACATCTTCATGATCATACTCATATGTCTTATCACGAGTAATCACAACATTGAGACGTTTAGGAAGAGGTTTTCCAAAAGACTCAAATGTTTTTCGACCAACGATAATGGGTTTACCTTTTGTATATTTGACGAAGTTTTTTAGATCAGCGGGAATATGCCAAAGGAGCTGGTTATCAAGTCCCAACTCCCTATTCTTACCCATTGCTGCGATTAATGAGAGTTTCATTAAACGGCCACAGCTGCTTTAATATGAGGATGGGCCCCATAACCCTCTAGCTTGAAGTCTTCATACTTAAAATCGAAGATTGATTTGACTTCAGGATTTACCCACATTGTAGGTAGCGCGTGAGGTTCACGAGTTAATTGAAGCTTGGCCTGATCAATATGATTAGAGTAAAGGTGAGCATCACCCATTGTGTGAACAAACTCTCCAGGTTCATAACCACAAACTTGCGCAAGCATCATTGTAAAGAGTGCATATGAGGCAATATTAAAAGGAACCCCTAGGAAGATATCTGCAGATCTTTGATAGAGCTGACATGATAATTTCCCATCTTGTGAAACATAGAATTGCACAAATGCATGACAAGGAGGCAAGGCCATATTATCAACATCGGCCGGGTTCCAAGCAGTGAGAATATGTCTTCTCGATCTTGGGTTCTCTTTTAAACCCTTTACCAGATTGGCAATTTGATCAACTTCAGAACCATCTGGTCTTTTCCAATGTCGCCATTGATAACCATAAACAGGACCAAGGTCTCCATTTTCATCTGCCCACTCATCCCAAATAGAAACTTTATTATCTTTTAGATATTTAATATTTGTATCTCCATTGATGAACCAAAGAAGTTCATGAATGATAGATCTTAGGTGACATTTCTTTGTCGTCACAAGGGGAAATCCCTCTTGTAAGTCGTAACGTGCCTGATATCCAAAAACAGAAATCGTTCCTGTTCCCGTTCTATCTTCTCTCGTTTCACCGTTTTCTAAAACGTGTTTCATAAGGTCGAGATATTGTTTCACTAAGTCCCTCCGTGTATTTGCGTGTTTTCTAATTATAGAATTTTTTGAAAAGCTCTGGCCATCGTTCAGCGCTTCAAAATAGTGAAATTAAAAAGAAATAAGCGGGAGCATATTTTTGTTTGACAACTCAAACTTTTATACTCAAAATAAAACACATTGAAAAATCAAGGGGATTATATGAACTTAAAAAATGCATTAAGTATTCTAGCACTTGCGTCATTTGGACTAGGTGCACAAGCAGGTCTAACTATTGACCTCAACAAGGACAAAGAATCGATCAAGGCCATGACAGGTTGTTATGAGATCGTTTTTCAAAGTGCGGAGACATTCGCTTACGATAGAGACTACGAGCACTACCCACGCTACAGATCGGGAGCTCTCGAGTGGATTTTTGTTGATTCTGAAGTTAACACAAAAGATGAGCAATCTATTAATATGCAACACCTACTTATTACTCCAGGTGATATGATTGTCAAACACTGGAGACAAAAGTGGGACTATCAGGCATCTCACGCGCTAGATTTTGGTGGCTTCTCAAATTGGACAAAGAAAGAAGTTAGCGACAAGAGTGGAACTTGGGTTCAAAGAGTTTATCAAGTTGATGATTCACCAAGATATGAATGTTCTGCACCATGGATTCACACAAGTAAGAAGAGTTATTGGGAATGTGATGCAAACGCTCCTCTACCAAGGAGAGAGTTTAGTGTAAGAGAAGATTACAATATTCTTAGAAGAGGTAATCGACATGAGCTAACACCTTATGGGCATGTTCACGATCAAAATAATATCAAAATCAGCCGTTCCGTAGAAGGTGTTGAAAAGAAAATTGCGATGGAAAAGAGTTATAATACTTATCGCAAAGTCGCGGACTCAAAGTGTCAACCGGCCATTGACTGGTGGAAGACACATAAGAACTTCTGGCGTGATGCTCAGGGTATCTGGGAAGAAGTTCTCTACACAAACCAATCAGTAAAATTAGACTTCAATAAGTATGGTAGCAAACTATGGATGAAATTATTCATGTTAGATGAAAAACTTCACGCCAACGGGCCATACTCATCTGACAGTGGTCGCGCTCAAATCAAGAGTATCATCACAGATCACATTGTCGACTAAGCAAAAATTCCTAAATATCCCAAAGCGCTACTTCGGTGGCGCTTCCTTTTCATCTTTATTCTCTTTACTTCAATTTAAAACCTCTTTAAAATATCTCTATGCTTAAAATTGGACTAGAACGACTCAAGGAAGAAAAGTCTCTACAAGATAAGCTTGTGGGAAATATCGCACTACTATGCCACTCGGCAAGTGTAGATAAGAACTTCGAAATTGCAGTCAATATTTTTAAAGATTTATTTAAAGAAAGATTTGTAAAAATCTTTGGCCCTCAACATGGATTTGTTTCTGATGTTCAGGACAATATGATTGAAACAGATCACTACACTCACCCATTCTTCAAACTCCCTGTATATTCACTTTATAGTGAGACGAGAGAGCCAACTGAAGAAATGCTTGAAGGTGTTGATACATTTGTTATCGATCTCCAAGATGTTGGAACTAGAGTTTATACCTATATCACGACAATGACATATATTCTCAAGGCCTGCGCTAAGAAGAATATTAAAGTAGTGATCCTCGATCGCCCTAATCCTGTTGGTGGTGAAATGATTGAGGGAAATATACTAGAAGAGGAATACTCTTCTTTTGTAGGCTGTATGCCTATCCCCCAACGTCATGCTATGACAATGGGAGAAGTGGCCCTCTACGCTAAGGACTATTTTTCTTTAGATGTTGAATTAGAAGTCATTACTATGACAAATTGGAAAAGAGAAATGTTCTGGAATGAGACAAATCTTCCATGGGTCAACCCTTCTCCAAATTTACCAACTGCTGATGGCTCACTTACTTTTTGTGGAACTGTTCTCTATGAAGGAACAAATATTAGTGAGGGCCGAGGTACGACCAGAAGCCTGGAAGTCATTGGACATCCGGCCATCGAGGCCTATAGCTTCTATGAGGAAATCAAACCAAAACTTTCTGAATTAAGTGCTGGAGGATTTCATCTAAGGCCAACTGTTTTTATGCAACTTTTCAAAAACATGCCAATACAGCATGTGGTGGAATTCATATACATGTCAGTGAACATAGAGAGTTTCGCTCTTGGCAATTGGGACAATTTCTTTGCCGTGAACTCTACCACTTTCTAGGTGATAAATTCGAATGGACACAGAAGGCCTATGAATATGAATACGAAAAGCTCCCAATTGATCTCATCAACGGAAGTGAGGCCATTAGACATTGGGTAGAAAAAGGTCTCTCTGTTGAAGAATTAAATAAGCTAGAGCAATTTAATAATCAAGAGTTCTTAGATCGTAGAAAGAAATCACTTCTCTACTAAGATCATTCGGCCATGGAGGTTGCGAGTATGGAATTAACAAAAGACGAACTCCTAAAGCTCTATCCATGGCCAAAAAACTCCCTTAACAAAGAGCTTCAACTCATTGAAAACTTCCAAAGCATAGAGCTACAATCAGAGGCGCAGACCATTTGGAGTTGGCTCTCTGACTCATCAAGAATCAATCGCGCTCTTGGAATGTCTCATCGTGATGAAAAAGAAGTAGACGGAAAACTCCATGTTAGCACCAAGATGCTAGGCCTTGAGCAAGAATGGATTGAGCGCTCATGGAATTGGGATTTTGGAAAATCAATTATCGTTGATAGAGAGTATCTCAAAGGTTTTGGTAAATTCAATCATAGTATCTTCTATTTTCATAATAAGAAACTCTATGTCTATATGGGCTTTACTTCAAAGGGACTACTCTCCAATACCTTATTAAGAGCTGGGGTACCTAAAGTTGTAGGTCAGCTACTCAACTTAATCAAAGAGATGGACAAGGAGCTTCATGCAGGAGCGCTTATTCCGAGCTACTTCAAAGAGAGCTCAAAAAAACTAGAGTCAACTCCTTTGAAAAGACTTGAAGAGCGTCTTTCAAAGGCCCAAAAGGATGGGGCCCCAAAAGAGCATTTAAAGAAATTCTTTGATCTTATTACCACTGAAGACGAACTCGATCTCTATAAATTACGGCCAATTGAGCTTGCAAGAAAATGGGAAGAGTCACCCTCTGAAATTCTTAATAGCTTTCTTATCGCAACCTACCATAAGGTTTTCGAGATAAGCTGGGATATTATTTGTCCAAGTTGCCTTGGAGAGAGAACAAAGGCCAAGGATCTCATTGATCTGCTAGAGGTCGATCACTGTGAAAGCTGTAAAATAAATTTTCAAACGAATGGTGAGAATTCAGTAGAGGTTAGCTTTCAGATTCACCCAGATATTAGAGAGGTTCCAAAGCAGCAGTTCTGCGCAGCTGAGCCTGCAAGAAAGAAACATATTAAACTACAGTGGAATATCCAGGAATTAGATGAGTCTCAAGTATTTTCACTTGAATCAGGACGCTATCGTATGCGTATTCTCGGTCATGACTATCTAAAATTTTTAAAAGTCAGTGAAGCTGAAAATAAAGCGCTTGATCTAGATTCAGAGTTACACGAGATAAATCTTTCACATGACTTTAATATAAGAAAAGGCCAAAAGTTCAAGGACGGTAGACTAATTATCGAGGTTGAACTCACTGATCCCAATACACTGAGGCCTAAAGATATTTTCTCGAAGAATATTTTTAAAAAGTTTTTTAAAGAGCAATCACTAAATAAAGGCGTACAACTCTATCTTGGAGAACAAGTCATCGTTTTCACCGATATTGTGGCATCGACAAAGTTTTATCAAGACGTAGGAGATAAAGAGGCCTATAGAAAAATTTCTCCCCACTTTGAGGCCATTGAAGAAATATTTGAGGCCTGTGATGGTGTCATTATCAAAACTATTGGTGATGCTGTTATGGCAAGTTTTCCAAATCCAAGAAAGGCCGTCTTGGCCTGTGAGAAAATGCATCGTCACTTCAATCCGCAAAGAACAGAGTTTCCCTTTGAGCTTAGAGCAAGTGCCCATATTGGGAAAGTGATTGGTGTTAATAGAAATACTGGAATTGATTACTTTGGAAATACTGTCAATTACGCAGCAAAACTTCAGGCCAATGCAGAGGCACAGGAATTGGCCATTTCAAATGAGTTTATGGACCACTTAAAAGAGACTCACACTGAGAACTGGATTATTACAGAAGGGACATATCAGCTTGCTTCAGAAAAAGAAGCAAGAAGAACTTTTACTCTAAAGCTAAAAGAATAGAAGCTAATTCTTAAAATTATTATTCAGATTAAATCTTTCCCACTTATTTTTAATAAACCATTCTGAAATACTATTAAACTTTGGCAGGCCATCTTTAAGACGTCTTTCATTAATTATTCTTAAGCTCGGTTTAAAATAAGTTCCAATGACTTTATTAGACTTTCCAACAATCATAAATTCATTGGTGGTAGGATTATAACGGTAATAATCATCTGCACTTCTAAAGGTCATGATATTTTCATCACGGGATTTTGCGAAGTCTTCGGCCTTTCTCAAGTACTGTTTCTCACTCTTAAATTCAAACTCATCACCATGCTTTCGAGCATGCTCAACCATATCTTTTTTCTTCTTAAAGCCATTAGTGACAAGACTCTTTGATTGGAGGACTTGCTGAAAGAACATTGGGTGAATATCAACGCCCTCGTCCAGAAGCTTATTGATCTCCTTTCTCATATCCCCACGAATTCCACGTCTCGTGAGAGTATTTTGGGCCTCTAGGATCTTTTGGACTTTTAGCTCAAGATCACCACATTTCTTCGCAGCAAGAGTGTGCGTTGAAAGGCCAAGGCTAGAAAATACGATCAATGGCAACAGAATCTTTCTCATAAGGCACATGAAGCATACTCCATCGTCAGTCTTGTCATATTATTATTGGCAAGTTCATTAACACGATCTAACTCAACTGTTTTATTTGTTGTGAGCATCTTATTGATAAGCTCTTCAAATTTGTCGTTTCCAATCTTCTTGGCATACTTGAGTTTATCGAGGATAGAGAGGGCCTTCGTGGCCTTCACAACCCTATTGGTCATCGAAGCAAGAGAGCTCATTGCATTGGCCAATCCTGCAGGGCCTCCAGTTATAACACCTAAGAGAACACTTCCTCCGATATTTCCAACCAGAGAACAAACTAATTGAACCTGTGACTCTAAAGTTAGGCTTCCTAGAGCATCACCTAGCGCGGCCATTTTCTCGTCGATCTTTGTGACGAATTCCTTTGTCACCTTATAAGTATCAACGGCCTTATCCCAAAACTCTCCGGCGCTCTTTATCGGAGACTTAATAAAATTCCAAAGTCCTCTTCCAATATCTTCAACAACACCACCCGTGCGATCCCAAGCACCACTTAGGGCCTTTTGGACACAACCTGTGGCCTGTGACATTAAATAGTCGCGATTAAACTTTTGCACAGGTGCCGTAAGATTCTCCACATCAACAATAGGTGCCATCTGATTCATACAATCTTGCGCCTGAGCGCTAGGAATGAAGAGCTCAATTAGTGAGTATAACTTCTGATAGCGAAAATAACTTTTTAAAGATCTTAGGACACTTCTTCTTTGCAAAGAATTCATCTTCTTAAAAGAGATGGCCACCGGGATATTTGAGAAGTGAGTATTATAGACAATCAGATCGCGATGCTTCAGAAATTTATTGGTCTCAGACTTCTCGGCCCTAAGCCCTATCTTGATAAAGAATTGCGACTCACCTTTTAAATACACTTGATCAACTAAATGAGACTCATGTCTTTGACGGTAGAAGCTTTGATAATCCTTATATTGAAAATCTTTAAAGAAGGCCTGGGCCTGTGCTTCATACTTAGAAGACAAGTCTTGATAATTATAAGCGAATAGAAAATTATGCATGAGTGCGGTAATCAGTACTACGAACCATTTCATAAAGATATTTTACCTTGTTCCCCCCGTTTAAAACCAAGGAAATATATTGCCTATTAGAGGAAAAAACCTAGGCCAGATCAGATTCAAGGGCCATGCAAATAATCTATATTGTGTCTGTCTAATAAATGAGGGGAAGACATGAGAGCAATACTCATCATATTCATGGTTCTATTTACAATAAATTCAATAGCTTGGGACAAGGTCATCTGGGATAGAGAAAATGATCCCTATCGTCTTGGGCTGGATTATATGACTCGCACATATCGCTATATCAATAAGTTTTCTTCCCTAGAATTAAGTGGAAGTCTCGATCAAAGACCGTGGTCAGGAGATTATTGGCCGACTTATAAAGGTGGCATCGCCTACAGATGGAATGATAGTGGATACGATGATGAAACAAGGTTTAGCTATCAACTTTATACAAAGGCACAACTAAGGAAGCTTACTCAACAGCAACTAGCATCTTTGTCCCCAGCAGAAAAGTATGATCTGCTCCTTGGAGAATACCAATATCCCCTAGTGAATCATGAACTTCAAAGAACACAAGTTCTAAGAACTGATCCAGAGCACCCAAGCTTTGATTTTGATTTTGATATTCCGACTTGGGAAGGCCTCTGCCATGGTTGGGCACCAGCAACTTTACTCTTTGCTAACCCAGCACCTGTTAAGCTAGAAAATCCAGATGGAATTCAAATTCCTTTTGGTGCCTCTGATATCAAGGCCCTTCTCACTTTCTTCATGCACTATTCAGAATCCAGAAGTTGGTTTTTGGGTAAGAGATGTAATGTTGACTTCAATGAATTAAGACAGCGCTTTGATGATGGAGAGATTTCATATGAAGAACTCAGAAGAAGTCTAGATAGGGCCGAGTGTCTTGATGTCAATGCGGGCTCTTTTCATATCGCATTGGCCAACCAAATCTCACGCTTGAACGAGGGCTTTATCGTCGACATCACAAGAGATTTTGAAGTTTGGAATCAACCCGTCTTTGCCTATGACGCTCATATCGTTAAAGAGCTCAACCCACGTGAAGACCAAAGAGCTTTTGGAACTGACAAGGTCATTAGAATTTATCTCGAACTTCACTATGTCATTGAGAGGGCCCAACACTGGGATTACAGAGAAAATGCAAGAGACTTTAGTTCAAAGCACTACCAATACGATTTAGAGCTTAACAAGAAGGGAGAAATCATCGGTGGAGAATGGATAAGCGAAGATCGACCAGACTTTCTTTGGAAACAAGATAGGGCAGAGTTTAAAGGTTATTTTCAGGATTTAGAAAGGCTACTTTTATTTTGAGAAAGAAACTAAAAATAAATAGGACTGTCAACAAGCTCTTATTTATCCTCATAAAATATAACTTTTCGATAAGAATTTGTTAGCATATGTGAAAGGATAAGTGCATGGCATCCGCCTCTCAAAAACAGAATTACTCAAATTCAAAAGTAAAGTTTGAATTTATCGGCCGTGAAAAAGGACATCACGATCGCAGGGAGTTTAGTTCAATAATTATTCCAGAGTTGAGCAAGACAAAAATAAATAGGCCCGTAAATTGGCCCATATTCAAACTTCCTAAAGATCACTCTTCGAGATGAATATCTTAGCAACTGCGAAACAAAAGGTGCATGGCACCTGGTTATGGCACCTGGTTATTTCCGAAGGAGGAAAAAATCTGTTACTTAAGCTCTTTACTTATTTCTTTTGTTACATTTTCTGATAGCGTTGTATTATACAACTTTAAGCTGTCTTTAGCTTCTGCAAGGTAACTGCTAGCTACCTCTATTTTTTTTGACATTTAACTATCTTCTCCAGACTGTTTATAGAAGACTTCCACCTAGAGTATTTATTATATCTCTTGCTAACAGATTCATAGCCAACTAAAAGAAGTATCAACACGACCACAAAAAGAGGTTTTGCAATATTATAAATTGAAGTCACAATTGAATCATCATCACACCTTTCAACGACTGTATCAATTTTATAAACTGTTAAGCCAAAAAGAACAATAACAAAGAACCCAAAAACAAAGTAACTAACCTGAGAAACATTGAGCTCAATTGTATCGAGCACATACGGTGAACTAACAAACATAAAACATAATCCCAACAAAGACATACCGATTACATTTTGAATTGATTTTCTATTTTTTAATTTCATTTAATATCACCTATACAAATGCTTAAGTTTAAATGATTTATTTCTTAATATATTTTTATATAAATCAATCTAGCCAATTCTTTTTTTAAAATCTCTCTTCTGCTTGGAGTGCAGTTATTTACAGAATCATCATTCAGCTCATCAAGAAGCTTATCTATTTTTTTGATAAATCCTTTAATCGGCTCATCAATACCTGGACCATGAAGATACTTCATTGCAAGGTTAAAGCTTTCATCTTCTTGCTTTTCAAAGATTGCTAAAATATCTTATCTAGGGAGTTATGCTCATTAACTCCCTCCGAAACGACCCAGTAAAATGTCACGAGAAAAGAAGATCAAGACTATTATCAGTAAATATAAGGCGAACGAAAGTTCGCGAAACACATAAAACTTCACATCAAAGCGACCATACAACAAGAACGGCAGTCGAACAACTGCCTTGTTCAAGTAAGTAAGGTTCTTATAAACTACTTCTTCGACAAATCTCCACTTGTACCAACTCAAAAAGACACTAAAAATAAAAAGAGCAAGAACGACACTAAAATATATCAATACATAACTATTCACATTAGAACCTTGATGCTGAAGTAATGGAGCAAAAAGCGCCAATTGCAGATATTGAGCTAAACTGCTTATACACAGAGAGATATTCATTATTATTAAGAACACTTAACCTTAGTTCTTGTAAAAACCTAAGGTGCTTACTGAGTCTATCTTTACATTTTTTCTTAAGCCTCCTATTGTTCTTGATGAGGTAATCTTGAATCCTTAATATCTCTTTATTAAAACTTTCCAATTCTTTCATCTGTACATCGATAGCGGATGCAAAAGAAAGAACACTTACAATAGTGATTGCTGTGCACCCTATTGTTATTACACCCATAAATGACTCCCCTGTAGGGTCGACAAATTTGTGTGGAGAATTTAAATACGTACCTATAACTGTTTAGCTGCCCTTTACTGTGCAATATCGGATCTTCAGAAATGAACCTTCCAATCTCAGGACTATAATATCTCGCTCGACAGTTATTTAATCCACTCTCAGCATCAATCTC
>NZ_AUNJ01000375.1 GCF_000447775.1 Bacteriovorax sp. DB6_IX | reverse complement strand
TNTTAAGTCACCCATCATAGTATCTGTCTTAGAAAGGATTTCTTTAACATCAGAAATAGCACTTTCAGGCTCATCTTTATCTAAGTGATATGCGAGCTGCTCAGAGAAACCTTCAAGATTATCAACAATATTATTTAGCTTTTGCTCATTACCTGAAATAACTCTCTTTAATGATGCTGTAACTTGCTTTGTATTTTGGACAAGTTCTTTGACATCATCGAGAATAAGCTTGATTGGTGGTTTTTCACCCGGAGGCGCAAGAGAGTCTTTAATAGACTTAACGATAACTTTAACATCCTTCATAACTTCACTAGCATCCTTAACAAGGGCCTCTACCCCACCTGCTTCAAGTGAATCTAAAAAGGCATTATTACCTAATCTTTTTTCTGAATTACCGACGTAGATTTCAAGATACTTATCACCTAGGAATCCAACAGACTTGATCTTTAGCTGTGAATTCTCAGTAATCTTTACTCTTTCTAGAACCTCAAAAGTAATAAGGGCCTTATTTCCCTGAAGCTCAATATTCTTAATTCTACCTGCATTAATCCCTGCAACTTTAATGGGAGTTTTTGGAAAAATACCTGAGGCATCATTAATAATTGTTCTATATGTAACGTAATCACCAAAACCAGATTGGTTTGATGTAATCATTAGAGACATAACTACTACTGCTGCCATTGAGCAGAGGGCCATAAGCCCGACTTTAAATTCGTTCATTTACTCCCTCTCCTAGAGGTTTATAAACTCTTTAACCAAAGGATGGTCAGAATTTGCAAAATCCTTAGCTGGTAAGTACTCAACAATATTACCACGATTTAAAAATGCCACATAGTCGGAAATTTCTAATGTCGCCTTCACGTCGTGTGAAATAATAATTGAAGTCAGCTCATTTTCTTTATGTATTTGACCGGTCTCAACAATTAAGTCGTTGACCATTTTTGTCGTGATTGGATCAAGCCCAGTAGTTGGCTCATCATAGAGCATAATCTTTGGACTCAGGGCCAAGGCCCTTGCTAGACCTACCCTCTTTCTCATACCACCAGATAGTTCACTTGGAAGTTTATTGTAAGACACTTCCTCTAGACCCACTGACTTTAGAAGGTGAAAGCACTTCTCTTTAATTTGATCTTCATTTAGATCCGTGAACTCTCTAAGAGGAAAGGCCACATTTCCAAAAGTTGTCATTGAATCGAAAAGAGCCGCGTATTGAAAGAGCATTCCAAAGTTTTGACGGAACTCTCTCATATCAACTTCTTCAAGTTCGCTTAGGTCCCTTCCGAGAACCGAGATTTGACCACTAGTTGGTTTATGAAGTCCGAGAATATGTTTTAGTAAAGTTGACTTTCCTGCTCCAGAAAATCCGAGAATTGTCGTAATTTTTCCTCGAGGGATATCAAAATTGAGTTTATTTAAAACGGTATGGTTACCAAATGTTTTTGTCAGATCATTAATTCCTACGGCAGGATTTTCAAAACTTAACATCCACTCTCCTATAGAATTTGAACCAGAAAACTAGTTAAGAAATAATCGAGAACAAGTACGGAAATCATACCCCAAACAACAGCAAGATTTGTTCCTTTCCCTACTCCTTCAGCTCCCTTCGTCACAGAAAAACCGAAGTAAGTTCCAATAATTGAAATAATGAATCCAAAGACTGTCGCCTTGATCACACCTTGCATAAGATCGCTGACAAACATAAAGTTACTCAGCTTTGAAAGATAGATCGCCTCATCAATTGAAAGAGCTTGAGTTCCAACAATATATGACCCGATATTTCCAATAAAGAGAAAGAAAACACTTAACATAGGAACAGATAAGGTTCCTGCGAGAATTCTTGGAACAGCGAGGTATTGCATACTATTGACACCCATGACCTCTAGGGCATCAACTTGTTCTGTCACTTTCATCGTCCCAATTTGCGCTGCCATTGCAGCCCCTGCCCTTCCTGCGACAATTAATCCCGTTAAGACGGGTGCTAATTCTTTTGCAAGAGAGATTGCGACAACTGGTCCAACCAGTGAATCAACATTAATAAGCTTAAAGCCAAAGTATGTTTGATAGGCCATTACCATTCCGGTAAATGATCCCGCGAGAGTAATAATGAAAAGACTCTTGTTTCCAATGAAGTGCATCTGCTCAAAAAAGAGCTTCATTCTATAAGGAGGTCGAGCCGCCCAATAGAAAAAACTTAAAATAAATCGACAAATGAGACCAAGACCAGAAATGTTCTTTATTACGATTTTGCCGATTCCTTCCGTGAATCTTATAAAGTTATCCGTAACTAATTGCATTAGAAATATTTTAATGCACTTTTTCCCTAGTGCCTAGCACAGACTTTCGCGAGCAGCGCAGCATTTACAATTTTTTTAAGAATTTAGGACTGTTTGTCTTCAATAATTATTGAGAGGAAATCATCAGCAAACTTCTGACATTTCTTTTGCCCAACTCCATGAACCTCAAGAAATTCTTCTTGTGTACGCGGAAGTCTCTCGGCCATATCCTCGAGAGTTCTATTGCTAAAGACTTGATATGGTGGAACACGTAATTTCTTAGCAAGAGCACTTCTTCTGGCCTTAAGCTTTTCAAGAAGAACATCACTAATTTCTAACTTTTCTCTCTTCTTACTTAAGCCTGTTTTGAGTCCCGTTCCAAGCTTCTTTAAAGGGCGATTTACAGAGAAGGTCTTCCCTTCTTTTAAAATCTCAAGTGCCTTAGGTGCTAACGCTAGTGTTCGATATTCCAAATTCTTGTAAAAGAGATATTCTCTAAAGACGAGATTTCTAACGATATAATTCCATTCCTTAGCAGGAGTTTCTCTACCAATACCATAAACAGAGAGTTCATGATGAGAACGGTTTAAGATCTTCTCTTCCTTAGCTCCTCTAAGGATATCAATAATATATTTTGCTCCAAAATTCTGTCCCGTTCTAAAAACTGCGGATAAGAACTTCTTCGCCTCTAGGGTTGCATCATGGCTTTCAAATTCATTTAAACAACAATCGCAATTACCGCAATCTCTTGGATACTCTTCTCCAAAGTAAGATAGAAGGTATTTACGACGACAAGTTGTGAGTTCACAAAAGCTCAGCATAGAATCAATCTTAGTAGTGGCCAACTCTTTATAGACGCCACTTGCATCAGAATTATTAAGGAAGTTCTTATTTCTTACGAGATCATCCAATCCGTAAACCATCCAAGCGACAGCTGGTTCGCCATCTCTTCCGGCCCTTCCCGTTTCCTGATAATAACTTTCAATATTCTTTGAAAGCCCCAAGTGTGCAACAAAGCGAACGTTAGGCTTATCAATCCCCATTCCAAAAGCAATTGTTGCAACAATAATGATATCTTCTTCTTTTTCAAACTTTTCTTGGGATAAGCTTCTTTCAACATCCGAAAGCCCTGCATGGTAAGCGTAGGCATTCAAGCCTTGATCACGAAGCTTTTCCGTAATTTGATCAACCTTCTTTCTTGTCCCACAATAGATAATTCCAGTTTCACCCTCGTGCTCTTTGAGAAATTCAAGAAGTTGCTTTGTTCCATTATCTTTAGGACGAATCTCGTATCTTATATTGGCCCTATCAAAGCTAGAAACAAATTCTCTAACTTCTTTCAGGTGAAGATTCGCAATAATATCATCACGTACTTTTTGATCAGCTGTAGCCGTTAAGGCCATCATTGGAACATGAGGAAGTAGCTCACGAAGAGAACCAAGATTCTTATAATCACTTCTAAATTCATGTCCCCATTGTGATACACAGTGAGCTTCATCCACAGCAATAAAAGAAATATTTGCATTCTTCAAAAGATTTCTAATTTTAGTAGAGGCCAATCCTTCAGGAGAAAGATAAAGGAGTTTAACATCACCAGAAATCACATCCTGGTAAATTTCATTCCAAATATCCATATCTAAAGTTGAGTTTAGAAATTCTGCCGCGACACCATTAATCTTTAAAGCATCAACTTGGTTCTTCATAAGAGAAATTAGTGGTGAGATAACGACTGTTAATCCATCAAAACAAAGCGCTGGGACTTGATAACATAGAGACTTACCACCACCAGTTGGCATAAGAACAAAAGCGTCCTCTTTATTTAAAGCGGCCTGAATAGCATTTTTTTGCTCGAGTCTGAAGTCTTCATAACCAAAGACATTTTGGAGCACTTGGTAAGCTTTTTCTAACATGATTTTCCCATCGATTGTTGCTCTAAAAACTTACCAATTTCTTAGCTCATCGCCAATGAATATCACCTTTTGTTCAGTGACTTTTTATTTTTGAGACTCTCAAACTTAGGGTCTGTAAGGGATTTCGTTAAGAATAAGACTAAATCCTCTTTCTCAGATTGCGTTAGACGAATCATATTGCGCTTAATCACTGGATGAGCATCCTCTTTCTTCCTAAACAAGCGGTAATGATTAGTCTCAACATAGATCTTTTGTTTGTAAGTTGTCTTTTCAAACTTCTCTAACCACTTTGAATTATATTCATCAAGTGATTTGATTCCACCGGCATAATGGTTGACGACATCCATTAGAGTTTCATAGGCTCCAGAATGAAAATATGGTGCCGTCAGGGCCACATTTCTTAAAGGCGGCGCTCTAAACACATAACGATGTCTTTCTTCGTTAGTCACTTCAAAGCGTCCCTGATCATTATTACGAATATCCTTACCAGGCCCAATTTGAGGTGCCGCAATATTTGCCATAGCATTTCCACCTAAAATGGTTCTCCCATGACAGACAATACATCTCCCCTTGGTAGAAAAGATGATTGCCCCTCTTTTTTCCGCTTCACTTAGGGCCTGAATTTGACCTCGAAGATAGCGGTCCCAAGGTGTATTTGTCGAAGAAAACTCAAATTTTTGAAAGTGAGCCAAGGCGTTTCCAAGATGACCAATATTTAACTCCATGGCCTTTGGGAATGCCTTTTTAAAAAGCTCCTGATATTCTTTTTTACCTAGAAGCCTCCTCATGATTCGCTCCCACGCCTCTTCATCGCTCTTAGCATCTGCGATTTCATTAGTTCCCTTCTGTCCCCTCATTTCCTCATGATTAAGGATTGGGAAAAGGGCCTGAGCTGCGAGGGCACTTCCTAACTCATCAGTAATATCCCATCGCTCAGGATAATCTCCATTAAGAACTTCCGAAGGTGTTGTGTAGGCCTCTGCTCTTTCATCATAGGAAACTCTTCCATCCCAAAAGAGCATTCTCATTTCTGGATGATCGAGATTAAAAAGGGCCGGTGAGTTTCTAGCAATAATTGTTTTTCCATCTTCACCAAGAGAAAGAGGTAGCGCATCACTCGTGCCAAGTTTTGGATCGTGGCAGCTCGCGCAACTAATATTCCTATTTCCAGAAATCTCTACTTCTGAAAATAACTTCTTTCCCAAATTGTAAATATCTCGGTTTATACCAGTTGGCCTTGGAACGGGCTTAAATTGAAAACGAGCAATATAGTTTTGAAGTTCTACATCAAGTTTTGATGCATAAGTTGCTGAAACTGCTAAAAATAATAGCAGTAGTTTCAGTGATTTAATCATGTCTTCCTCAAAGTGTGTGTTGTGTGCGAAAGCATTACACACAGTCTTGTTTGATTAGTCAAACAATTTCTACCATGCTATAGTCCGCAACAAATAGAAGCATTGGAATTGAATCTTTTAAGTGATTAAATTCACTCAAAAGATATGGAGTTGATTATGAAAAAGTTTTTCACACTAATGGCCCTATTCGCCATAACTGCATCTTCTCAAGCAGGAGATATTGCCAACGGAAAGAAAATTTACAAGAAAATTAACTGTACGATGTGTCACAATGCAAATGGTTCTGGAAAGGCTTCTGATGTCTCAAAAATCAGAATGACAAAGGGCCCTAAAATCGCCGGACTTGACGCTGCCTACGTTGCCGAACAAGTTATTGCCGTTCAATCGAAGAAGAGAAAAACAAAGAACACAGCAATGATGTATGCCAAGGTAAAAAAACTTTCTAAGAAAGAGATTGCTGACGTTGCGGCCTATGTTGCATCACTTGGTCCAAAGTATAAGGGTATGTTCCAAAAATAAAAAAAGGAGCGTAAGTCGCTCCTTCTTTATCTATTAGTATATTCTTTTGGAACTCTTTGGGTGATATGAATAAAGACCTCATAAGGAATGATCTTT
>NZ_AUNJ01000374.1 GCF_000447775.1 Bacteriovorax sp. DB6_IX | reverse complement strand
TCTATTTCTAAACTTGATGGAGAGTTTATTAATATTCCAACTCTAAGAAGTTACTTAGACAGTGAATTAAGAACAGTTGAGAATTCACTGGATCAATACCAATCAGAGCTTGGTAAAGAACAGAATAATATCTTCAAGACAAATGGTGAGATGATCACAGTTAAATCTCCTTCTGATGGAGAAACTGTTGTTGGAACAATCCGATTTGCCAATGTTGAAGATGCTAAGACTGCTATTAAAGTTATTGATGAGGACTTCTACAATGGTAAATGGTC
>NZ_AUNJ01000373.1 GCF_000447775.1 Bacteriovorax sp. DB6_IX | reverse complement strand
TCTATGGTTGATTTCATCTTTAGGCAAAATAGAAAATACACTGTTGTAAGAAGAGATAGGCTTTCTATTGTTGAGAAGCTTCAGTTCCTTAAGAGTTATCTTCAAATGGGGCAGAAGACTAATTTTGAAGAACTTCTTCATAAAGATAACTCAAAGAAAGTTGCTGAAAAAGGTGGAGAAATTGAACAGTCAGATGATGACTCTCACTCTATCGACAATGTGGTAATTACATTTATTTCTCTTCTTGAACTTGCGAGAT
>NZ_AUNJ01000372.1 GCF_000447775.1 Bacteriovorax sp. DB6_IX | reverse complement strand
TCCTCTTCTCTTAATTCTGTTAGCTTTTGCACGTCTTTTTTCAGCCGCTTCAAGCTTTTCTTTGTTCAGTAGAGAAGGCTTCTTGTACTCTTTTCTCTTTCTATACTCTTTGATAACACCGAAAGCCTCACAGTATCTCTTAAATTTTCTAAGAGCTTTGTCTGCTGGGAACTTATCGTCGATATCAATCTTGATAGTATAATCTTTACCTGCCA
>NZ_AUNJ01000371.1 GCF_000447775.1 Bacteriovorax sp. DB6_IX | reverse complement strand
ATAAACAGAGTTTACAAATATCAATGCGAAAAAGAATAATCTCATTACTTCTTCTCCAGTTCACATCCACTTGGAATATTTATATTTCTTACCCCAGATGTGTTGTTTTCGTGGTTAAAACTAACAGAAATAGGTTTTGAGCATCCTTCAACTAAGAACTTCATTCCGCTAAAAGACTTCTTCTCTGCTTTAATATTAACTTTATAGCGCTCTTGAAGATAATCTACCGCAGCTTCTTCTTTAGAACTTCCAAGACAGCTCTTTCCTTTAATTAGAGACTTCGTACACTTCTTTGGTATATAGCCAAAACGTCTATAAGTATTCGTTAAGTGTCTAACATTGATCTCCCAGTCTCGAGGGATATTATGCGGGTCCTTAAAACCTTGAAAGAGTCTTACAAAAGATCTTACGAGGTAGTAGATAGGACCAACTTTATAATTAAAATATGCCATCGAGTTTGAAACAGACTCAAAGTTAAGACGGCATGAGAAACAACCCGTTCTTTGGTCTGGATCGATATTATCGACTTCTGAAGCAGAATAAACATTAATCTGGTTCTCATCACTATGCGAGCACATTCCAACAGAGATACCAGCAAAATGATAGGCCTCATATCCGTAGTTCTTCTTACCAGTCAGTGAAACTGCACAAGGAGCACCAAGAAGTGGCCCAAAATCAGCGACGAGCTCCATTTGAACACTTTCTTTCTTATATTTCTTATCAAAGAGGATCTTGCCATCTTTAACCATCTTATTAAAAGATGTCACATGCCCAGGTCTCAAGCTCAGCTTCGTATAAATAACTCCAGGAGTAAAAGCACTCATGGCCGTTTGAGAGAGGTCAGAAACAAAGTTCGTCATAATTGACTTTTGCTTATACCAAGGATCATACACCTGACAGGCGACTCTTTCAGCATAAGGGTTGAAGAGTTCACTCGTTTTTGTTTTATTCTTGGCATTCCAGAAAGTAGAAGCATAGTAAGAAGCTCTTGAAACTTCTAAAATATGCTCATAGATTTTCTAATACAAGAACTAGGTGATTCACAAATAACAGCATTATTAGAACTAAAAGCTAAGTAAGTTTTAGAGTTCAGCGCCTTTAATTTTTCATCCTTCGTCGACTTAAGCTTCGACTTAGGCATAACCTTGTCTAGGTACCACTGAGAATAACCTGATTTATCAAGCTTAAAGCTATCATCCCAGATCTTCTTCTGGTCAACTGAGCGACAAAACTCACGAGTCGAGTCCATTAGGATTTCATAATCATCAAAGAGGGCCTCTAAACTTTGCCCATGGAAAATGAGATCAAGTGTATCTATAAATCCACTCTCTTTAATCAATGAAATATGCTTCTTTGCAAAACTAAAACTTTCGTGAGAGACCATTGCTGCTTCACTGCATAAGTAGTAAAGATCATTCTTCATTTCTTGAGTCGTAACACCCTTAGCATAGTACTTAACAAGATCATTTTTTAGGCGATGGACAGAAACCTTCTTATCAAGGATTGTGTAAAAGCTTAGAGCTGAAACAAGCTTATTCTTAATAAAGGCCTTGGTCTTACCAAAATTATCAAAAAGTGACTCAATCCACTGATCAGCATTTTCTCTTCTGGCCAAGTCAAGGATATCGGTATTGACTTCTGTAAATGGGTCATCAAGTAACTCATCTTGCGCTCCTTCAACAATTGGAGAAAGAACATCTAGATCGAGTGCATTTCTTCTAAAATCTCGTTTTCCCATCTCTCTAAGAACATTCTTAGCCAGATAGTCATTGCTACACTCTGGAGTATCAATACTCTTACAACCATTTGATGTGAATAGAATTGTTTCTGCGGCCTTAGAGTTTTTAAGAATTGTCTCATGGGAAGGATTAACGACTTTCACATATTGAAAGGCCCATGCCATGTAGAGTTTCATTGAGTTCCAATAATCGAAACCAATTTTCTTATTCCAGTATTTTTCATTAATTCCCTGAATATCAAATTGATATCCAGAAACCTTAAGATTTGTAAGTTCATCCTCTTGATCACATGAACCAAGATAGTCATTTGTATTCTTTAAGCTTTCGGCCATTTTTTGAAGAACTTCTCTATCTGGCTTAGTTCCAAATAAGTGGGCCTGCAAAGGAGAGAATTTCTTCAATTTAAAACAAGAAATTCTAGAGTTCCCATCAACTTTAGACTGATTAAAATAATTTTCTTCTGAATGGAAGTTATCAATCTTATAATTTTTAATGATCTTAGAAACAGGTGATTCATTAAGCTCACTATTTTTCCATAGTCTTTTTAAATAGTAATCAAGCTCCTTACAGTGCTTTTGCTCAAAACAACTCTTAATCATTGAGCTGTAGTAACTAGGAACATGATTTGAACTTTTAATAACAGGCAAAATTGGTAGCTGCCTCGTCATAAGTTTATGGTGAATCGTCTCAGTTAGATAAATCACCTTCTTTCTGAAACTTCTAATAACATCTTTCGTAACTTGATTTGAGTCTTGACCAGTAACTTTGGCCAAGCGATATGCGGCCTTTGCAGCAGTTGTATTATCCAGCATTAAGAAAGCTGACTTAGTAGGTAAAAGAGAATCCTTAGCACAACCGGCACGATTTCTTAGTTCAAGAGGATTCATATCGAGATCTAGCTCAGATAGACCCTTATCCCAGTAGTGAAAATCGCTACCAGCAAATACTGTAAGTGATAGAAATAAAAGGATAAATTTGTACATAAGCTCTTTTACTATAAGTTCGATCTCAATGAGATTTTTTGTAAAAAAAACAGGGAAAAACCAGTGATTTTTCCCTGTTTATGAAGATATTTTAACTATATTTATTTAGTACAACCTTTTACGTTGTTCATAATAGTTGTATAGAACATGATCATCGCTTCATCAGCTGGAGTGAAACCTCTTCTTGTTCCACCTTCATCAGTCATAAGTCCATACATATATCTGTTAACTGCATAGTAAACAGACTTAGGTACTTTAACAGTTTGAGTACATTTACCTTTAGAATATTTAACTTGGAATCCCCAGTTTAGTTGTCCACAAGTGTTACAAGCTCCATATCCATCAGTATAAATATTTACACCATCTTTTCCACCTGCTTGGAAACCATTTCCTTCTCCAACTCCAAAACTTACTTCGAATCCACCATAACGAGACTCCATTGAGTGAAGTGTACAAAGACCTTTGTCACAAGAAATTGCAGCGGCTCTATCAATTTCTAGAAGAATTGATTCATCAGAAAATCTGTCGAATACGAATTGATCTTCACCATCACCAAACATATCATCAATATCTGAAGCGAAAGCGAAAGAGCTAGTTAACAGTAAGAATACAAGTAATAGGTTTTTCATAAAAAAAAACAGGGAAAAAACCAGTGATTTTTCCCTGTTTATGAAGATATTTTAACTATATTTACTTTAGTACAACCTTTTACGTTGTTCATAATAGTTGTATAGAACATGATCATCGCTTCATCAGCTGGAGTGAAACCTCTTCTTGTTCCACCTTCATCAGTCATAAGTCCATACATATATCTGTTAACTGCATAGTAAACAGACTTAGGTACTTTAACAGTTTGAGTACATTTACCTTTAGAATATTTAACTTGGAATCCCCAGTTTAGTTGTCCACAAGTGTTACAAGCTCCATATCCATCAGTATAAATATTTACACCATCTTTTCCACCTGCTTGGAAACCATTTCCTTCTCCAACTCCAAAACTTACTTCGAATCCACCATAACGAGACTCCATTGAGTGAAGTGTACAAAGACCTTTGTCACAAGAAATTGCAGCGGCTCTATCAATTTCTAGAAGAATTGATTCATCAGAAAATCTGTCGAATACGAATTGATCTTCACCATCACCAAACATATCATCAATATCTGAAGCGAAAGCGAAAGAGCTAGTTAACAGTAAGAATACAAGTAATAGGTTTTTCATAATATCTCCTTAATTGGCTCCATTTCCATGAATCGGTCCACATGTTGAGTAACAGTTACCAACGTAATCATGTTGATGGATATCTCTAAATTCTTTATTGTCTTTACCGTGTTTAATATATTCTTTTAAATGATCCGAATCTCTGAATTCGAGTTGAGTACACTCATGGATCTTCTTCTTATTTACTGTTTGAAAAGGTTGACCAACAGTTACTGCGGCAATATGTGGCCCATAACTGTGATTTGTTCCATTATTACCACCTGGCCCACCGCCATTAGTGATTTCCTGAACATGACAGATACGAATCGGCCCATCATTTGGAATTGGCGTCTCAATATTAAGATTATTAAGAACTGTGATCTTCTTAAGATCCCAAGGTCTCATACGCTCTGGCTGTCTCTCCTCAAATGTTTGTCTCACAACGCAGAATTCTGCATTAGAAATAGAGAAATCGTAATTGGCGTAAGTCCCTAATTGAAATGGAACTTCAGGAGATGACTCAACTCGAACTAGAGAGTCATAGTTAAAATATCCATCAAAGTCATAATCACAAAAGAGGTGATACTTTGACTTAAGATCTGTGACTTCCGGATATGTCTGTCCATTATCAATATTAGAAATGATACTTGAAGAAAGCGAGAAGTCTAAATCATATTGTTGAGAACCTGTTGTATTCGTCCAACACATATCAACAAAGTATTCTCCATTCATTCTCTCTGAACCAAGATAGAAAGAAAGACCTCCCTCGGACTTGATTTTAGTCGTGGCAGGAGTATTTGTCGCGGCCATGAAACGATCTTGACCCGCTTGGATATTCTTTACCTCAGAAAGAGCTGAAAGATCTAAGAATGGATTATATGTCGACATTTCAACATTAAAATAATCAAAAACAAATTGGTTTACAAAACCTGAGCACATACAGTTCTTAGATTCACCACAACTTGCTACATAACGAGTCTCATCATTATCTCTTTGAATACAAATTGTCTCATTCGCATCTTTGTGTCTCATACCTGCATTACAAGCATAAGCGGCCTTAACATTTCTAAGACGACACTCCCCATAGTAATCCATTTCATGTTCAGCAAGGTGTCCATAAAGAGATGAGAAGCTAACACAAATCTCAACATAGTGAGGGTTAATTTCACTTCCAGCATGACAAACAACGGCCTTATAGTCAGGGCAATTAACTCTTGCTTGTACTTGTGCTGTAAGAATAAATATAAGAGCGATTAAATATTTCATTAAAAGTCAAAGTCCCCTAGATCAAGATCATCGTCTTCATCAGTATCTATACCACAGTTCACAACAGGGAAGTTGTAATTAGAAATATTTTTACTAGCAACGACATTAGATTTTCTCTGGAAAACAACATTTTCAAAAACTGGTTTTTCCTTAGTTCCACCAAGTTTAAAGCTAAGAGAAATCTTATTTTTCATTGAACCCTGTTTAACACATTTCCCATTGAAACAAGTTTGCTCAAAGTATGGTGGCCAAAAACTGTTTTTAAAAGTTAACTGAACAGATCTTAGAGCTTCTTTAACTCCTAAGAATCCATTACCAGTAAAAGAAATACCGTGAATTGTTCTAATTGAAGGTAGTTTCTCAATGTCATCAATAGTGTTGATAAGTGGGATTTCTCGAATGGCCGTCCCTTCTCTATTGATTTCACCAATTACATTATGCATAGTCACAAGTTTCTTCAATCTCCCTTTAAAAGAGAGGTAATTTAGCTCTTGATCTGAAAGATCTACTTCCAGTATATAATCACGACCAATCTCTAGAAGATTCTTTGGCAGCTTTACACCTGTACCATTGAGAATTCCCTGCCATTGTGCTGGAGCGACCCCACCATCAAACCAAGAAGTGACAAGTTCCTTTTTACTTCCTCTACCTTTTTCAAAGAGTGCGAAATCACCAACCACTGGTTGAGTGAAATCACAAGAGCTTGAGCATAGACCATCAAGGCATTTCCTCTCACATCTATTATCAACAAGAAATGGGAAATAAAGCTCATCATAAGATGATGCCGCTAAATACGCCTTAGGCTTAGCGAGATAAATATCTGGCATATTCCAACTCGTTGGCCATACAGGAATTTGCTCTCCACGATAAGCATTTGTCGCAAGAAGCTTTTCAGGTGCATTAACTGAAACACGTAAATTTGTTTGCTTAACAGCAGTAAGATCTGGTGAATAACCTGTTTCATCCCCTGCTGTGTAGATTGAAAGAACCCCAAGAGCATCCTGAAGAAGAATCTTATTTTCTTTGAAAGTTTCAAGACTATGACAGGCCTTATCAACATCAATAGTTAAAGATAGAGATGAATCCATATTCGGTTTCACAAAGCAAAATGGACCTTTAAAAGATGCTGCATACTTTGAGATACGAGTCACCTGACATCCCACTTGCTCTTCAGAAATATTGAGTCCTGCTTGAGAGAAGTCAGTAATACTAAAAGTAAGACATTTATTAATGAACTCACGTTTTTGAATTAGCCTCTTTCTTCTTTCAGATGAATCCTGAACTCTTTGATACTGGTTATTTTCAATTGTACATTGGTCACCAGAACCAGTAATTGCATCATTAATCGAGTAAGTTAAAAAGTCATCTGAGAGAATAAAGTTTTCTAATGCAACTGCAAACATTAAGTACTTATCTCTTTGAGCCGTTGAGATACAATTTTCTAAGCTAATATCTGGTCTATCATTAATAAGTCTTGTGTCATTATAAAAGAATGACTTGTTCTCCAATGGACTAATGGCCATATTTAATTGAAATGGAGTTGTCACAGACGTACATGCCAATGACTTAAGACTAAAGATGAATGTGATTAAAAATAATAGCTTTTTCATATATCTCACAAGTTTTAAAAGGTGTGCCCTGGCTTACACCAAGGCACTTATATAGAATTCAAATTATTCTTCTAGTGGCTCATTTACTGAAGAGTAAGTACAGATTCTAGCTTTTTGCTTCTTCCACTTTCTTACAGATTCAACACCAGTAGTGTTGCTTTCTTTGAAAGAGTATCTGAAGTAACAACCTTTTAGGTCTTCTTGAGTAGACTTGTTGATAAGTGTCTTAAGTTGACCGTCAGAGAAAGTTGTCCAAGCTGATTCATAGTTAAGAACTGGGTTTGTTTTCCCTTTTGCCTTACAGTAGATTGAACCTTTAACTAGTAGTCCAGAAAGGTTTTGGTAAGACTCAGATGAGTAAACATTATTAGCATTAACATTGTTGAAATCAAAAACTTGTCCAGCAAGATCAGAACCAAGGTCAGTTACAGTAACTCCACCTTTGATGGCCCAGTTAAGTTTGTCATTGTTGTTGTAAGAGTTTGGAGATGGGTAATCAATTTGAGTAGCTCTGAAACAGATATCTACGAAGTACTCAGCACCATATCTTTCTGACCCAAGAGCGAACTCTAGAGAAGTAAGTTGCTTAGCAAATTTAGTTGAGTCATTGAAAGCTCTTCTAAAGTTAGACTTTGAAGCTGTGTACTTTACAGATTGAACACCAGTCGCTGCTTCACCATTGTCAGTCCAGTTAGCATAACTAGCTTTAAAGTAATCTAGTCTGTACTCACCATCTTGAGAGATTGAAGTGTCACCAAGTCCACCACCAGTACAAACACAGTCACAGTTATCACCAGTTGTACAAGCTACAGCTGGAGAACATGCTTGAAGATCTTTTCTGTCATAACATACTCTTGCTGCTGGTTTTGCGTGCTTAAGACCTGCATCACAAGCATACATTGAGTTTCCTGATGAAGTTACATCAAATTTGAATGCTAAATTAACTGCGTTCGCTGAAACAGCAGTAAGTAGCATAAACATACCTACTAATAAATTTCTCATCCTTTCTCCTTACGTTCTAGTTGAGATTGAGTTTATTTTTGCAAATTTAATTTTGTAGAATCTATCTATCAAATAAATTGAATATAAAAAATTGGATGTGTCTAAATAGTGTAAGAACTACACAATGTCTATTGAAATTGTGAAAGGAAAATCATGATTAGAAACAGGAAGTTAGACCCTGAAGCTAAATGTGAATAAAAGGTTAACAAAAGCTCACAAAGCTACATAAATTTCATTTAACTGCTTTATTTCATCACGAATTTTTGCTGCGTCCTCAAAACGCAGCTCACGAGAGGCCACCTTCATCTCGGCCTTGAGATCAGTGATCCTCTTTTGAATTGAATGTGGGTCCATCTCGACCTTGACGGCCTTATTTGAGCGCTTCTTCTTATTTCCTCGAAGTGTCTCAATAACACCCCCACTCACTTCCTTAAGAATTGTCTGAGGTGTAATCCCATTCTTCTCATTATACTCATGTTGAATCTTGCGACGCCTAGCTGTTTCATCAATGGCCTTTTGCATACTACGAGTGATCTTATGGGCATAGAGATAAACACGCCCTTCGGAGTTTCTTGCGGCACGACCAATCGTTTGAATAAGTGATCTCTCAGAACGCAGGAAGCCTTCCTTGTCCGCATCGAGAATTCCAACTAATGAGACCTCCGGAATATCCAGCCCCTCTCTCAAAAGGTTAATTCCGACTAAGACATCAAACTCTCCCAGTCTCAGATCTCTAATAATCTCCATTCGCTCAAGCGTATCAATATCACTATGGAGATACTTTACCTTGACGCCAACACTTTGATAAAAGCTTGTTAACTCCTCTGCTAGCTTCTTTGTAAGAGTTGTAATAAGGACTCTTTCTCCTTTTTTAACAGTCTTCTTTACTTCAACAAGAAGATCATCAACTTGTGAGCTCGCATCTCGTACTTCAATGATTGGATCGAGAAGCCCTGTGGGACGGATAATCTGTTCTACATACTCTCCACCCGTGCGTTCAAGCTCATAATTTCCAGGAGTCGCAGAGACGTAGAGAACATCATCCATCTTTGATTCAAATTCTTGGAAATTTAAAGGCCTATTATCAAGAGCAGAAGGCAGTCTAAAACCATAATTGACGAGGTTTTCTTTTCTCGCCCTATCACCTCGATACATTCCTCCAACTTGAGAAACTGTAATATGGGACTCGTCAATAATGAGTAAGAAATTCTTTTTAAAATAATCAATAAGAGTTGGTGGAGGATCACCGGCCTTAGCTCCAGTCATATGGCGAGAATAGTTTTCAATCCCTGAACAAAACCCCATCTCTTCAAGCATCTCTAGATCAAGCATAGTTCTTTGTTCAAGTCTTTGTCTCTCAACGAGCTTCTCTTGCTCTTCTAATTCTTGGAGTCTCTCACGTAGTTCAACCTTAATGGTCTCAACCGCCTTATCTCTTTTTTCCTCACCAACAACATAGTGAGACTTGGGATAAATTGTGACTTTAGGTAAGCTTTGTAGAACTGTCCCTCTTAAGGGATCGACAATTGTGAGGTTTTCAATCTCATCATCAAAGAACTCTATTCTAATGACATTCGAATCTTCATGGGCCGGAAAAACTTCAACAATATCTCCACGCACTCTAAAACAACCTCTAACAAAGTCGATGTCATTTCTTTCATATTGAATGGCAACAAGATCTTTTAAGAATTCATCTCGATCTAGCGTATCCCCCGTAAAGAGAGTGCATTTTAAAGACTCATATTCATCTGGCGAACCAATACCGTAGATACAACTGACGGAGGCAATGATAATCACATCATCTCTTTCTAAGAGAGAGCGTGTGGCCGCGTGTCTAAGTTTATCAATTTCATCATTAACAGAAGAATCTTTTTCAATATAAGTATCAGTACCAGGAACATAGGCCTCTGGCTGATAGTAATCATAATATGAGACGAAGTATTCTACCGCATTATTAGGAAAGAACTCTTTGAATTCAGCATAGAGTTGAGCAGCGAGGGTTTTATTGTGAGCAAGAATAAGGGTCTTCTTGCCAAGTTTACTGATGAGATTGGCCATCGTAAATGTTTTACCAGAGCCAGTCACCCCAAGAAGTGTTTGCTGCTTTTCTCCATGGCTAAAGCCATGGAATAATTTCTTAATGGCCTCAGGTTGGTCACCACAAGGACTAAACTTGGATTGAAGATCAAAAACTCGGCTATTCTCAGATGATTTACTCATTATCTAAGAATAGCGGAGTTCTAACTTGGTGTCTATTTTTCGACTATAAAGGCAAGTATTTTTGATTTGTTTAGTTGCATATCAGGGAAGTCGAAACTCTTAACTTCTGAAACAAACTTTCCTGTTGATGGGTCTCTAAATTTGATATGGTGAAGTTGATTTGTCTCGAAAAGACCCTTCTTTGTGACCAACATGCGAATATCATCAACATGAACTCGACCCGCTCCAGTCACTTCCCCCAGCTTCACTTCTAATCCCATGGCCAAAAGCTTTTGCTTGGTATAGTTATTGGCCTCAAGAATATTTTCAACTTGTCTTCCTGCTCCTGTAACTTCTCCGGCCTCAAGTGGCCCAGAAAAGAAAGCAATAAGAAGTAGTATAATCATGGCTCCTAATTTACTCATTGTAACACCCCTGTGTTTTCTGATTCCACTGTCTCATGTCCTAATCTTAGAGTGTCACACAGATCAAGAGTAAAGAATGGAATATCTCCTTCGTAGAAAGGAGAATTCATGATGGCATGAATTTTCTTGATGGCCTCTTTTTGAATCTCTTTTATTTTTCTAATACCATCTTCATTAATTGTCTCACTCATTGAGTAGAATAAGTTCTGCCCTTTTCCTACTTGGTGAGGCTTATAATATTTTACTAATTCTGGTAAATGAGACGCGGCCACAGAGACATCTAATGAGAAATTCTTTTCACTAGCATGTATGCGTCCGGCCTCTTCAAATACCAGTCCTTTTTCAAGAAGATATTGAAGTTTGTCGACACCAAGTTTACCAAAAGTATAATTAATATCGACGATATCTGTTCCCTTTCTATTAGCAGCTAACTTATAGATAAAGTATGTGATCTGATCTTTTAGAATATCATTGAGATCTAATTTATAGTGTGTGTCTATCTCATCTAAGAAATTTCCAAAGGACTCTTGAAGGTATTCTCTAATTGATCCATCATAAGCTTTCACTAATCGATCTAAGCGTTTCTCATTTGTTAAAGCACTAACGATATTTAAGACCGTATGTGGGGCAGGATCGTTCTTCACAGTTCCTGCCTTAATACGTCTTAAAGTTGTCGCAGCTACTCCACTCTTTAATGAAAAGCATTGATGCTCATATGAGGATACTTTGTAAAATAATCTTCAACGACAGCTTTCAACTGATAACTAACGCTCATTAACCCCTCTCTCTGGTCATGAAGTCATAAGTTGAAATTACGGCCTTTAGAAATAAAAATCACTACCCTTGTCTAAAAAAGGCCCCATTCGAGGCCTAATGTTAGAAAGTGACAGAAAGAATCAGTTACTTCCTAAATATCTCTCTCAAAAATGGCACCATTTCTAGCGCCAACGACGTGTTCTTCCTAATTCACAAGTATCTCTTTCAAGATCCCAAGTCCCACCAATAGCACGACATTTCTGGATGTTACGACGTGTTTGATTGTCAATACGACCTGGTCTCGTCGGTCTTGTTGGACGTGTCGGTCTGTCATAATCATCTCCCCCTGTTTGTCGTCCACAATCTTCAAACTCTAACTTTAGCTTGAACTTTCCTGAGACATCATTTGAATCTAAGACCAGTGATGCAGCTGGCAGATCATCGATATGGGCCCCATATTGTGGGTTTAATATTTCTGCTTTGATGTCATTTTTTACTGCAATCTCAACATCTTTTGAGCTGTCATAACAAGATTGGTTCACATCAATAACTTTTTGCTTTGAAACTTCAAGGTCTTTATCAAAAGCTCGGCTCCCCCATTGCTTTTTAAAGAGGATGTCTGACTTTCTTTGAGTTTGCCCATATCCCTGCTTCCAAGAAAGCAGACGACTATCAATATCAACAAGGGTTCCCTCATCACCAAAAGCAAAACCTCTATAGTCATTTTTAAATTTAACTTTTACCAACCTCTTTGCTTGTGGCACTTTTACTTTAAAAGACATCACACATCTTTTTAGCTGCCTTGTCTGAACGACAGAATCAAAGTCATTAAAGTCGAACTCTTTTCAAAAGGAACTTCAACGCTGAGATCGTCAAAGAGTATAGAGACTTCTTTTCCATCAGGAGAAAAAACCTTTGAAAAAGTTCTGGCTGACAACCACTTCCTTTTAGCTCAACCCCTGAAAACGATCCTAAGGCACTTAAAGTGGCAAATAAAGACATTCCTGTGACAACAGTTTTTAACATATTCATCATCCCTCCCAGACTGAATAAGATCTCTTAATTCAGTTTTAGCGGCCCAAAAGAATTCTTAAAATGTAAAAGACTAAAAACGTGCAGTATCTGCGCCACTTGGGATTAAATCAAAGCTAAGTCCCCTAGATTATATAAATCATCGCCACTGGTGCACCACGTGGCG
>NZ_AUNJ01000370.1 GCF_000447775.1 Bacteriovorax sp. DB6_IX | reverse complement strand
GCTCCGGTTTATTAAAAACCAGATTACCTTTAGCATGAAGCTTCTTATCAAGTTCAAAAACGTCTGCTAGTCTATGCTCCGACTTACATACATTTTCATTCTTTCCCTCAATAGAAAGTCTTCATTTTCTTGAATGTCATATGCTTCGATCTTTCTCGCACCCATGACAACACCTCTAGTCCTATTTCATTATAGGCCTAACTAATGAATATATCGGTGTTCTAAAGAACTTTATTTAATAATTAACCCCTCT
>NZ_AUNJ01000369.1 GCF_000447775.1 Bacteriovorax sp. DB6_IX | reverse complement strand
TCCTAAAAATGAAACATAAGAGTTTACTAAAGAAGATGTGGCACGTGAGTCTGTATTATCAAGTGCTCCCGCCTGAAGATCAATGATATCAAAGAGATTGTAGTTCATATAAGCATAGTCATAGACTAGCTTTGATGATGGAGTATATCTCTTCTCGTTGAAATCAACTCGAGAAGATCCTGTCTCATAACGAAACCCAACATATGATAGGAATTTTAAGTCATTAGTTAATGTGATTTTCGACTCTAATGCTGCTGTTAGAGAATACTTCGTGGCCCTGTCTGGTGAGCCTTGGAGATTTGCGAATTTAGAACCAATATGCAGGTTTAAATCATCAATTCCAAGCTGTTTGGCCTGTTCTTTAATGGATTGGGCACTAACCGTTAGGGCCGTGACCGATAAAAGTAAGAGTTTTCCCCAGTTCTTTTGCATTACATAAGTCCAATCTAATAGTGTTTATAAGTAGTACAGTACTATTAATGCACTTTGCGTGCCACACTGTGTGTCATAATTACATGGGGTGTCATGGTGTAACTTATTGATATATTGAGGGCCAACACAATCCTAACGTCTATTTATTGATCAAAATGAGTTTCCTATATCGACTAGTTTTTAGACAGTGTGTGTTTGCTTGACGATAATAAATAAATTCATTTTCCAAAATGGACGCTCTGCGATTGTCACGATGAAGTGCCTTCCTATAGAATATTTTTCGAACTTAAATATCTAATAAAAGGAAAATATATGAATATTGAATCTTATGTTGTCGGGAAGTGGCATGCCGGTAGTGAAGGGGGATCTGAGCTTAGAGATGCGACTAATGGAGAGTTAATTGGGATTGCCTCAACAGCTGGAATAGATTTTGGTGAAGTTCTTGATTATTCAAGAAGTGTGGGTTCAAAGAAGCTTCGAAAGATGACTTTTCATGAAAGGGCCCGTGCTCTCAAGGCCCTGGCCATGCATCTGATGGAGAAGAAGGAAGACTTCTATAAAGTCTCGGCCGCAACAGGTGCGACGAGGGTCGATAGTTGGATTGATATTGAAGGGGGAATTGGGAATCTCTTCACTTATTCTTCAATAGGTAGAAGGCAAATGCCTAATGAGGTTTATTGCCTAGACGGTGAACCTGACACAATCTCTCGCCAAGGAGGATTCTCTGCTCAGCATATTTGGACTCCTAAGAGGGGATGTGCTGTTCATATTAATGCTTTCAATTTTCCTGTTTGGGGAATGTTAGAAAAAATAGCCGTTAATATCGTGGCCGGAGTGGCCTGTGTTGTAAAACCGGCCACTGTAACTTCATATCTCACTGAAGCAGTCGTTAAAGAAATTATTGCTTCAAAAATTCTTCCTGAGGGTGCTATCCAACTTCTTTGTGGAAGTGCGAATGGGATTCTCGATCATGTTAATTCTCAAGATGTGGTGACTTTTACGGGTTCTGCCCACACGGCAAAGATGCTCAAGTCTCATCAGAATATCTTAGATAATAATATTCCATTTAATGTTGAGGCCGACTCTCTCAACTGTTCTATTCTTGGGCCAGATGCGGCCCCGGGAACAGCTGACTTTGATATCTTCATTAAAGAAGTGGCCAGAGAAATGACTGTTAAGGCCGGTCAAAAATGTACGGCCATTCGTAGAACGATTGTCCCACAAGACTATGTTGAGGATGTTCAAAAGGCCCTTGTTAAAAGACTTGAAAAAACCACTCTTGGTGATCCTCGTTTAAAAGATGTGAGAATGGGACCTCTTGCTTCAAAAGATCAGCAAGAGGAAGTACTTGCTAAGATTGCTGAGCTTAGAAAATCATGTGAGCTTATCGCTGGTGGACATACTGGGGAGAATCTCTTGGAAGCTGATGCTGACAAGGGAGCTTTTGTTGCCCCAACTCTTCTTTACTGCGATTCTCCATTTGATAAAACTGATGTCCACAACGTGGAGGCCTTTGGGCCAGTGTCGACGATTATGCCATATAAGAGTCCTGAAGAGGCGCAAGAGTTATCTCATATGGGACAGGGCTCACTTGTGAGCTCTATTGTGACAAGTGATACGACATTTGCAAGAGAGATGGTTCTTGAAACGGCCTCGAGTCATGGTCGTATTCTTATTCTCAACGAATCTTGTGCCAAGGAATCAACTGGGCATGGTTCTCCTCTTCCTAATCTTGTTCACGGTGGACCTGGACGAGCAGGAGGTGGTGAAGAGATGGGTGGTAAAAGAGGAATTTATCACTATATGCAAAGAACTGCCCTGCAGGGACATCCTTCTATGCTAACAAAGGTGGTTAATAAATTTATTCCTGGAGCACAGAGACCAGAATCAGGAATCCATCCTTTTAGAAAGAATTTTGGACAACTCCAGGTTGGAGATACTTATACCACAGCGAAGAGAACTGTTACGGAAGCTGATATTGTCAATTTTGCGAATATTTCGTGGGATCACTTCTATGCGCATACAGATACAACATCACTTGATGGAACTTTCTTTGAAGGTCGCGTGGCCCATGGCTACTTTGTTATTTCTGCTGCTGCGGGACTCTTTGTAGAGCCAAAGAAGGGGCCTGTTCTTGCTAATTATGGACTTGATGAATTGAGATTTATTAAGCCTGTTTATGTTGGTGCAACTATTGGGGTGCAATTAACATGTAAAGAAAAGATTGACCAAGAAGTTAAGGAAGATGAAATCCCAAGAGGTGTTGTTAAGTGGCAAGTTGATGTGACTGATGAGACTGGTGAAACAGTGGCCCTCGCAACAATTCTCACATTAGTGGCCAAGTAAATCATAAATTTTTCCTAAACTTAACAAAAGCATAACAATGGTTAGATTTTTAATTTCTACCATTTGTTATGCTTTTGAGATTCTCATTATTATTCGCACTCATTCTTTCGCTACTGGTTCATGTCTTAATCATCTTTAAGACCCGTATTTCTTTAAATCAAAATTTCAATAATAAGAAGCTTGTAAACGTGGCCAAGAGATCATCTAGAGTTAAGATCAAAAGATATCAAAGGCCTTCGAACAAACGAAAGAAAGTTTCAAGATTAAATTCAAGATTAAATTCAAGAAGAAGAGAGATTTGGCAAGGGCTAGATTTCTCACACGCTAGGGGAGAGCTTAAGAATTTTGAGCAAGAGGATTCTTCCAAGCACTATAAAGTTGTTGAGCTTATAGATGAGCAATTAGTCTATCCTTCTGAGTTTTCTGAAATTGGGCTGGAGGGAATCGTTGAAATCAAGATTGTCATCGATCGCAAGGGGCAATTCGATGAGTCTTTAAGTTACTTCAGTTCAAAATCTAAATATCTGGAAATCTATATGAGACGACTCCTTCGAAAATGTCTTAGGGACAATCGTATACTAACTAAGAAAGATACTGGGGTGGTGGAGTTGATCGTTGAGTTTGATCTGACAACAGAGCTTAGAAAGGACAATCATGGTCTTTCTCATTCAAAGTATCTCTATCGTCAGGCCTATGGAGGAAAGACTCCCGTTGAGCGTGGAGGCAAAGTTCTAACCGAAGTCCTAGGGGCAGTGATGAACCCTCTTGTACTTTTAAAGCATCTTCCATCTATTAAGGCGGCCCAAAGAAGAAGACTTTTAAAGAAGCTTCGCTCTTACCAAAGAGACTCCTATTGGTAAGGTCGCTCTTTTACTTTGAGAGTTCGGGCTTCTTTGGCCATTGGATATTTTCATCGACAACTTTCCATCCTTCTTTCGTTTTTACAAAGGAGATAAAGTAGTTCTGTGTGACTGTCTCATTCTTATCTCTTTTGACAAAGACATCCGGATTATTGACGGTATTAAAGACTCTCTGCTTAAGACAAACATGGCCAAGTTGATAGCACTTTTGATTAAATCTAATTTGGACTTCAAAGTCGTAGCGTCTGTGAAAACGTTTAATTCTTGTTAGACCAAATTCTCCTAGGCGCTTGATTTTTACTATACTCATAGTGTCTTGGAGCTCACTTCCAAAGCTATTGAGATTGGCCACCTTGTAGTAGAGGGCCTGATTAATATCAGATTCGCTAAGCTCTGCTGGAGAAGAACAAGAAATAAGAGTTAAAAGTGCAATTGTACCAAGTATAAGTTTCATAGAAATAGTATATCTTAAATATGAGTTTCATGTTTATTTTATTGATAGGGCCTTACCTTATTACAAGCAAGCTCTGTTAAGATGTCTTCTGAAATATTCAGTAAAATATTGAAGTGAGTGGACGAGGTTTTGCGCTAAGACCAATCTTAGATTTTCAGGTGATCACAAAAGGAATCATTCGCGATCTTGATCCTGCGAATCTTACGAGTCCTGCGAGTCATAGTTTAAAAAAGTAGTGGGATAAAAAGAAGTGTGAAATGGTGGCGGGGGGGAGAGTTGAACTCCCGACCTCCGGGTTATGAATCCGGCGCTCTCACCAACTGAGCTACCCTGCCATGTCTTACTGTGTTTTAGGATACTAATGGCTTGCGTTTGTTATGTCAATGGCATAATTTACTTTTATGACAGAAAAATTTCAACCATTTAAGCAACCGCGTTTTAGTTATGAGTTCCTTAAATTTCTCAACAAATTTATTCTAGAGACTGCTCTTTTTTCTCATAATTCAAAGATAGTCATAGCTCTTAGTGGTGGAGTTGATTCTGTTGTTCTAACACAGGCCATCTCGTTAAGTTTAAAAATGGGACTTATAAAACTGACCCATAGACCACGACTTATTCATATCGATCATGGCACTCGAAAAGAGATTAAGAAGGAAGTCGATTATCTTTATGAATGGTCAAAACATTTAGAGATGTCCTTTGAGTCTCATTCATTGAAAATGGATTTATCTCAAGGAAATTTTGAAAAGATTGCCAGAGATGAGCGTCGTCGTATCTTCAAGCAAAAGATGAGTGACGATGAAATTCTTTTAATGGGTCATCATATAGATGATTCATTTGAGTGGAGCTTAATGCAAAAACTTAAGTCATCAAATCTCGAGGCCTCGCTCGGTATTGCGGTTCGCTCGCAAAATATAAGAAGACCATTAATGTGTATGTCTAAGAAGCATATTCTCAGATTTGCTAAAGAGCAGAATCTGACTTGGTTTGAAGATAGCTCAAATAAGAATCTTAACTTTGAAAGAAACTATTTGAGAAATCTTATTAATAAGCAAATTGCTCCAAGGTTCCCACAATATCTCAAGCACTATGTGAGGCAACATAATGAGCTTGCGAGAAGGGCCAACAAGAGTGCCTTTAAAATTGAGCTTGCAAAAGACTTCCATCAGAAGAGTTCAAAGAGTTATGCCCGTCTTATTTTAAAGACACATAAGAGAGAGTGGGGAGCAGTCGTGACACTGAATCCTCGTGTCACTATTTCTAGTGATAATCTTGGTCCTTTAAGAAGTCTCATCTCACAGTACTCTCAAGTGGAGAGAGGAAAGATTCATAATCAGCTTATTGAGTTGGCAAAACTTATTCAGCGCCCAGGTCTAAATGGCCCATTGAGTTTTAGTGGCGGACTTAAGGTTTATTGTACAAGTCGATATTTATTTATTTTAAAACCCGATCATGAAATTCAACTTCTTTCAAAGTACAGTGTTTCGCAGATTCCTGATCCAGTTCCCTTTATTTCAAGAGCGAGTAAGCAGAAGGAGTCTTTAAAGTCGGCCATTGCTATGGTGGAGCGTCAAAGCCAGGAGCTACTTGATGAAAGGGTTCTCTTTCATTTTGCTTGGCGTCTAGAAAATGGTCCTGTTCTCTTTTGGATTTAATTTCCCGTTCTAATTTACTAGGCTTGACATTAGTTAAGATGGTACCATTTTATTTTAAAGTCTTGTTGAAAGTTTGTGCTCGGGACTCTAGAATTAAAACTTATAAATTTCATAAACTTAACCCCAAAAAGGATTGTAATGAAAGGTCAGCAAAAAACACTATTATTATGGATTGTGGCCATCCTCTTATTTGCCGCTGTAGCAAAGCTTTCAAGCGAGAGACAGACGACTTATGAGAAAATCACTTATCCACAACTCATTGAAAGAGTTGAGAATAAGGAAGTAGACAAAGTTATTTTTAAAGGTAAGGACGTTATTCTTGGAAAGTATAAGGATAATCTTGCCAACAAGACTGGTTGGTTTGAAACAACTGGTGACACTGGTTCTGATTCCTTTAAAATTTTAAGAGAAAATGGAATCACTCCAGAATATGAAAAAGAAGAGAAGCAATCATTTGCGACGACAATGTTAATTCATTGGGGTCCAATGATTTTCTTATTTGTTATTGTGATCTTCTTCTTAAAGCAACTTCAATCTGGTGGTGGAAAGGCCATGAGCTTTGGAAAGTCAAAAGCGAGAATGCTTTCTCCTCATGATAAGAAGGTGACATTTGATGATGTCTCTGGTGTTGAAGAAGCCAAGGAAGAACTAGAGGAAGTTGTCGACTTTCTAAAAGATCCTAAGAAGTATACATCACTTGGAGGTAAAATCCCTAAGGGTGTTATTCTCGTTGGTCCTCCTGGGACTGGTAAGACTCTTCTTGCAAGAGCTGTGGCCGGTGAGGCCAATGTACCATTCTTTTCAATTTCAGGTTCTGACTTTGTTGAAATGTTCGTAGGTGTTGGGGCTTCAAGAGTCCGTGACCTATTTGAGCAAGGAAAGAAGAATGCTCCATGTATTATCTTTATCGATGAAATCGATGCCGTTGGTCGTCACCGTGGACACGGTATGGGTGGTGGACACGATGAAAGAGAGCAAACTCTTAACCAGCTTCTTGTTGAGATGGATGGGTTTGAATCTAATGAAGGTGTCATCCTTATTGCAGCGACTAACAGAATTGACGTTCTTGACTCGGCCCTCTTAAGACCAGGTCGTTTTGATAGAAGAGTTACTGTGGGACCTCCAGATGTTAGAGGGAGACTAGGTATTTTAAAAGTTCACACGGCCAAGACAGTTTTAGCTGATGGTATTGATCTCGAAGTTATCGCAAAGGGAACTCCAGGATTTACTGGGGCAGATCTTGCCAACCTTGTTAATGAAGCAGCACTCTTTGCTGCAAGATATGGAAAGAAAGCTCTTGAGATGATTGATTTTGAAATGGCCAAGGATAAGGTTCTAATGGGGCCAGAGAGAAAGTCGATGGTCATTTCTGATTTAGAAAAGAGAGTGACGGCCTATCATGAGGCCGGGCATACACTTGTTGGAATGAATCTTCCAAAAGCAGATCCTATTCACAAGGTTTCTATTATGCCTCGTGGGGGAGCGCTCGGTGTCACACAAACGCTTCCAAATGAAGATATGCTCAACCTAACAAAAGAAAAGGGTGAGAACTATATCGCTTTCCTCATGGGGGGAAGATGTGCTGAAGAGTTAATCTTTAATGAGATCTCTAATGGGGCAAGTAACGATATTGAAAAGGCCACAAGTCTTGCAAGTAGCATGGTTTGTTCATGGGGAATGAGTGATAAGCTTGGACCTCGTAATTATAAGAAGCCAGGTGCTTCTCCATTTGGTTCTTCGGCACCAAGTGAGGGGATTGGTTACTCTGATGATACGGCCAAGGAAATTGATACTGAAATTCACCACTTTATCGATAAGAACTATAAGCATGCGATGAAGATTCTAACTGATAATAGAGATGCTCTAGATCGTTTGGCCGAGGGACTTATCCTTTGGGAAACGCTAGACTTCAAACAAGTTCAGGCCCTAGTCAAGGGTGAAGATATTGGAGCTCCTCTTGTTGATAGCAAGAAGAAGCCAGCAAGCTTTGAATCAGAAATGGTTAAAGAGCAAAAGAATGTTGAAGATACTCTTTCTTCGACACCAGAATCATCTGAGTCACAAGGTGACAAGGATCCTTCACTAGCATAATGAATTCAAAACAAATACCAATGGGAGTGATTAACCTCACTCCCAATTCTTTTTCTGATGGAGGTAAGTACTTTGATCCTTCACAGCTAATTGCAACCCTTCGAGCTTATCATCAAACTTCTTCCAATGAGCTTACTCCATTTTGTTTGGATTTTGGTGCAGAGAGCACGGCCCCATTCAATCAGGCCATTACAGCTATTGAAGAGTGGCAGCGCTATGAAGAATATTTGCTCCCTCTATTAGAAAATGCTGAGGTATTAAAACTTCTAGAACAAGCGCAATTTTCAATCGACTCATATCATCCGCAAACGATTGAAAAACTTCTCCCTCTCTTAGTTCAAGTCACAAAGAAGAGAGTCATATGGAATGACATCAGTGGTGTGATTGATCAGCAAGCGATCTCTCTTTTAAAGAAGAACTCAGAACTTGATTATGTCTTTTGTCATAACCTGGCCCCTGACAGAGAACAATCTAGCTCTCATATGGATTATATCTATGATGGAGAGTACGCTATTGAAGATCATCTCAAGCTCTTCTTCGAAGAGGGGCTAGAAAAATTGGCCTCTCATGATATTGATCTTAAGCGCATTATATTGGATCCATGCTTTGGCTTTTCAAAGAGCTCTGAGCATAATTGGCAGTTGTTAAAAGAAAGTGACACTTATATTCACTGTCATAAGAGATGGGTTCTCGGTGTCTCTAAGAAGTCTTTTTTACAGCAGCTAAGTTGTGGTCGCGATAAAGAGCAAAAGAGGGAGTATAGTGAGAGATTTCACCTTCTTATCCTAGCTAATTGGATGAAAAAGTACTCTCAATACAATATCTATTATCGAATTCATGACTTGAGTGTCTTTATGGACGCAAAAAAGGCCCAAAAACTCATATAAAGATTTCAAATTACTACCATCTGACGCGGCTTCAGGGCATATTAGGGCCTTGGGAGACGACGCATATATGAAGCAGGTAAAATCAAAATTCTTATTTCTATTAACTTCAGTCCTTCTGGCCACTCAGGCCCAGGCAATTCTTGATATTCGCCTGCCTTCGAGTAAGAATAAGGTCATTTACGCTGATCAAAATATTCGTCAAACGACCCAGGTTAAGGACGTAAAAATTAAACTTCTTTCCCAGTCAGTTGCCATGCAAGTTCAGCGCTATGCTATCCAACCGGCACTCGTGAGTGGGCTCTTTACAATGCGCTCAGTTCTTCTTGGGAATAAGGCCCCTATTTGTAAGGGAAATCCTTGGAGTAAATTCAATGCCCTTGGTTCATGTAGTGCAACTCTTATAAATCATGACACACTTTTAACTGCTGGACATTGTCTCTCCCATGCTCAATGGGACTGTGATCAAAAGTCATGGATTCTCAATGCGAGAGAAGAGTACTTTACACAAACGAGCTTTCAATATTTCACAGATGATCAAATCCTCCATTGTAAGGAGATTATCTCTCATAATGTCGATGCCAATTCAGGTCTGGATTATGCCATTATTAAAGTCGATAGAAAGGCCCAAAGACCAGTATTGCCTCTGGCCCTAGCTAGATCTTCTCAAGTTGGCGATGACATTTTCATGATTGGCCATCCTCTCGGTTTAGCAAGTATGACTTCAGAGGTTGGAAATATTCGAGCTGAAGAAGATCAATTCTATGTGGCAAATCTTGATTCATTTGCGGGTAATAGTGGAGCTCCTGTTTTTAGAAAGAGTGATAATAAGCTGACGGGAATGCTTGTTCGTGGTGAAGAAGACTTTGTTTGGAATGACGAGGACAAGTGCTTTGAATTTCGAGTTTGCGATAATGATGATTGTCGTGGAGAAGATATAGTCAAAATTGAGAGTATTCTAGAAGATCTTCAAAGGCAGGGCGTAGAAACTGCTCCTCTTTAGTGGGGGTGAGCTTCACTCATCTCCATGAAATCATTTTTGAATTATCGTAATTTTCTTAACTGTTAATAAAGTTAATAAGCAAGGTGTTGTTTTTTTACCCAAATCCTATTTGAGCAACCCCATTTCTGTGTAGCAGTTAGAAAAACTTTTCCCTTGCGCGTTTGGGCCATTCATTAATACAATATTGCCATGGTTCGTTTAGGTCAAATCGTTCTATTTAGTAAAGACAAACAAAAACTCGCATCATTTCTATGTGATCTTTTTGAATTGGAGATGGAGATTCACAGTGATTCTATCTCTTTGGCCCATGAACATATCAACTTCCTCATCATTGAACGCCCGCGCTTGGCAGAGTGTGGCTCAAGTACTCTTATTGATTTCTACGTTAATGACTTTGAAGAGTTAGAAGAGCTCAACAATAAGATTGAGTTTTTAAATTATCGCCTAGAGAGCGCTGGAGAGTCACAAGAGCTTCTTCAGCAAATGAAGAAGCCTGAAATTAAAGACTTAGGTGAGGTTAAGTTCTTCTTCATGACTGACCCAGATGGCCGTCGCTGGAAGGTTAGTACTTTTTCTAAATAATTTCCCTTTTATATCATTGTCTTACAAGTTCTTACACGCTCAGATGTAAGATCATGTCAGTTGTCAATCGATTCTGACAGTAGTTTAATGCATGAGTCAAAAATCTCACACGCACTAAAAAGGAAATGTAATGACAAAATTAGGAATGATAAGCTTAGCGCTACTTGTTTTAACTTTCTCTGCGCCAGTTCAAGCTATCAACAAGGTAATCTACGGATCAGATGACAGAAGAGACCCATACCAAGAGTCTAATCCACATCTTTTAAATCTTGCTAGATCAACTGCGGCAATGATTCCTAATCCTAAAATGACAACTCAGGATAACTCTGTAACGATCCAAGGTTCTACTCTAGAAGATAGAGGGATTTGTTCTTCTGCAAAATTTGCAAACCATGCAACTGCAGCGAATTGTTCAGGATTCCTAGTTGGAGACGATCTGTTAGTAACAGCTGGACACTGTGTGAGAAGTCAAGCTGACTGTAGTGGGTCTAAGTGGGTTTTTGGTTACGCTTATGAAACAGCTGAGATCACTAAGGATATCACTGTTGATAAAGATGCTGTTTACGGGTGTAAAGAAATCGTTCAACAAGAACTGAACGGAACAAATAAAATGGACTTCGCACTTATTAGACTTGATAGAAAAGTTACTGATAGAGAGCCTCTAAAGTTTAGAACTGAAGGAAAGATTGAAAACGGTCAAAAGATCGTTGTTATTGGTCACCCAACAGGGCTACCAACTAAGATTGCTGACAATGCATGGGTAAGAAATAATTCTGGTGATGTTTATTTCTCAGCTAACCTAGATACTTTCGGTGGAAACTCTGGATCAGCGGTATTTAACGCAGATACAGGAGTTGTAGAAGGAATTCTAGTAAGAGGTGAGCAAGACTATGTTTACGACTGGTCAAAAGGTTGTAGAGTTCCTAAGCAGTGTACAAATGAAGGTTGTCGTGGTGAGGACGTAACAAGAATCACTAACGTAACTGAGTTAATGAGCCTAGCTAACTAGAATCTAATCAAAAACAAAAATAGAATATATAATTAAAGGCCGTCTTAAAAATGACGGCCTTTTTTTATTTCCAGCTTTGAGATTTTCCACTCCACATGAAAACAGATAGTTAAGACTTATTGGCGTCAAAATGCTGTCGCCAGTAGTGCCAAAAAGGCCTGTAGATCGGCCAGTCGGAAGATAGTGCCCCGATATCACGTTAACAATTCTTGGCATGAGATATGCTAATATAACAGTGTCAGACAGGATGTTTGATAAGGCCCTGGGATAGGATGTTCTAGGGTAGAGAGATCAAGGACGAGCGAAATGGGAAAATGGATTTTTCTATTATGTCTATTAGGGACACAGCATGTATTTGCTGATTTCATTGTAAAATACAGATCGGGGAAGGTCGTGACGAGTAAGATCGATCCTACGACACTTTCAGCGCTGGCCACTAGTGATAGTGATGATCAAATTGAATATGTAGAGGAAGATCGCTACTTACAGCTTCATTCTTCTCCTAATGATCCTCTTTACTCTCAGCAGTGGGCCATGGTGAATTACTTGAACGACTCTTTTGAGATGGCCAAGCAAGAGGTCAGTGGTGCTCAGACCATAACTGTTGCAGTTGTTGATACGGGAAGAACTTCTCACAGTGATCTCAATGCGGTTTATGTTCAAGGGCATGACTTTATTTCTGATTCAACAAACTCACAAGATGGTGATGGAAGAGATTCTGATCCTACTGATACAGGAGATTATGCTAGGTTTGGCTCTAATTGTGGAAGCATGAGCTCATCTTCATGGCATGGGACTCACGTCTCAGGTATTGTGGCAGCACAAACTAATAATAGTGTCGGTGTTGCTGGTGCTGGAACAAATATTCAAATTCAACCTATTCGTGTTCTTGGACAATGTGGTGGGAAAACATCAGATATTGCAGATGCTATTCGTTGGGCCGCAGGTGGTAGTGTCTCTGGTGTGGGAACAAACCAGAGCCCTGCTAAAGTTATCAATTTAAGTCTTGGTGGTCGTGGAAGCTGTAGTCAATATATGCAAGAGGCGGTGAATTTTGCCAATTCTCGAGGAGCACTTGTTGTTGTTTCTTCTGGAAATGATGGGGCAAATGTGGACTCTCTAGAATATACCCCAGCCAACTGTCGTGGTGTTTTTAGAGTTGGTGCCGTCAATACTTATCGAGGAGAGTCTACCTATAGCAATTATGGCTCTATTATCGATATCTCGGCCCCTGGTGATATTATCTATTCAACGGTTAATGGTGGTTATACAACTGCTTCATCAGAGTCTTATAAGACAATGAGTGGGACATCTATGTCGGCGGGATTTATTTCAGCTACCGCGGCCATGATCTTCTCTATTAATCCTAATCTCTATGTTGATCAGGTGAAAGATATTATGGTGAGGACGGCCCAGTCGGTTTACTGTCGTAATATTAATTGCTCTAAGGGGACTGTTGATGCCTATGAGGCCGTCTTAGAGGCCCGTAGAGAAGTTCCTGATGCTAGCTTTGAGTATCAAGACACAGTTCTCTCTGGTGGGACTTCAAATGTTGAATCACGTGTTCAGGTCACTAATGGTGGTGGTGGAGCTTGTGGGACAATTGAGGATGTTAATAAGGCCCATCGCAATTACCCTGGTGCTCTCTTTGTTTTACTCGCAGTTTTCTTTGTTCACCGCTTTGTCACTCGTATGAGGCTCAAGCACTCTTAACACCCTTGCAGGTGATGAGGGCGCCGTGATCAATGAGGTCGCATTTTTCAACTCGATACAAGTGTCCTCTTCCCTTTGGGTCTGGGATATTGACTAGGGAGTGTAGAGGAAGCTCTTCCTTGGTTTCTAAAATTAATTTCTTTCCAATTCTATTTTTGACTTTATAACTATTGATCACCTCACTGACCTCGTAGAGTTCTATATATTCAGGTGTCTGTTCAATTTCATTATCAATGAGTGAATTGACCTTGTAGATAATTTCATCTCTTGATCGGTCCTTAAAAATATACTCACATATGCCGAGTCTAAAGGCATCGTTAATTGTCTTTTCATCATGATTATTGGTTAGGACGCAGATATTAAAACTCGGATCAATTTCCTTGGCCCTAACGATAAGCTCAAGGCCATTGATCTTTGGCATCATGATATCGACAATGAGCCACTTATTTCCCTCAAAGTTATTAAAGCTTAGAAAGTCTAGTGCTGAAACAGAATCTTGAAAATAGAGGATATTGCTATCGTCTCTTTCTTGTAGGCAGTGGAGCATAAGTCTTCCAATGTCGTGGCTATCATCAATCACTATAATTTGGTTTTTGACGTGTTTTGTTTTCATACCTAATTATCGAGAGACAAGCTTAATAAACTATAAAACACTGTGAAGATAAGAACATAATGAAACAAAAAAAGGACTGTCTAAAAACAGTCCTTCTTTTAAGATATTTAATTGGGGTTTATTTAAACTAAAATTGATTCACATTTAGCTAAGCTGTATAATCTTATATCCTTCGCCGTAGACGGACTTAATAGCATAGCTTGATGGTTTGATCTTTCTACGAATTGAGCTGATATATGTATCAATCATACGGTCATTAACTTTGTGGTTATCTGGGGCAATATGATTAAGAATTGATTCTCTTGAAAGAACACGTTGTGAATTCTTTAAAAGAAGGTGAATGATTTTAAACTCACTTGAAGTAAAGTGAACTTTTTCACCGCGAATGGCCACTTCTTGAGAAGGGATATTCAGTGAAATATCAGTATAGTCAATTGTCTCAAGCACAGACTCAGTTTTTAAATTAGAGAGAACGGTCTGAATAATTGCTCTTAGCTCCTCAGGCTCAAATGGTTTTTCAAGATAGTGGACAGCTCCAAGCTTATATCCTGTAATTCTTGAGTTTGAACCAGTCTTAGATGAGATGAAGATAATCGGAGTATTCTTTAACTCGTCCATTGACTTGATTTGGCTACATAGTTCGTATCCAGAAGCATCATCTAACATGATATCTAGGATAATGAGGTGTGGCTTAAGTTGCCAGGCCTTATTAAGTCCTTCTTCTGCTGTTCCCACTGTCACAACGTCATATTGACCATCAAGGATTTTGGCCACTAGCTCTCTCATATCCTCGCAATCATCTACAATAAGTACTGTTTGCTTCATAATTGACCCCTATTTAATTAAAGAAATTTTATATTTACCTACTAAAATTATATGCCTATTTCCTTTTTACGCTACCTTTTTTTTGTTAATTGTATATTTTCAATTGGTTACGGGAGTTATAGGGGAGATCTTGCTCAGAACGTTTTCAATATTTTGACAAACTAATCTGCCCATTTCCTTACGCGCGATCTCGGTGGCAGAGCCGATATGAGGCACGATGAGGACATTATCAAACTGTCTGAGGGGGTGGTTTTCAGGCAGTGGCTCAGGTGTTGTGACATCCAGGCCTATACTGTGAAATTTTCCCACTTTTAAATTCTCAATCAGATGTTCTTGGTTGATGACCTCTCCACGAGCGGTATTAATGATAATGGCATCATCTTTACAGTAGGAGAGTGTTTCATTATTAAGAAGCTCCCTTGTTTGCTCAGTTAGGGGGCAATGAAGTGAAATAATATCTGCTCGGGAGAGAGCTTCTTTTAATTCCATTCTTTGAGCGTTGAAGGACTTTTCAAAACCCTCTTTTGTGCTACGTGAGACATAGACGATTTTACTATCAAAGGCCCCATGGCACATTTTAGCGAATTCTTGTCCAATTCGACCTGCTCCAATGATTGCCACAGTAGAATCTTTAAGACTCTTTCCTAAGAAACCAAGTGGCTCCCAACCTAGCCACTGATCTTCTTCTACATTCTTGGCCGCAGGAATAATTTTTCGAGCACAACTAAGAAGTAGGGCAAAGGCCAGCTCTGCCGTGGCATGAGTGAGAACGTCTGGCGTGTTTGTGACAATAATTCCCCTTTCATTGGCATATTTGGTATCAATATTATTATGTCCCACGGCATATTGAGAGATTACTTTTAACTGTGGAGCATGCTCAATGAGGTTTCGGTCTATTCTGTCACCCAGCATACAGGCCAGGGCCTGGCAGTCACTCACTTGTTTGAGAAGTTCCTCATAACTAATGGGTCCATGGATTTTATCATCCCAAATATTAATTTCATGACCTTGCTCTTTAAGCTTTGTCCATGATTCTTTTGGAATTGTTTTAGTGCAGAATATCTTTGCCATAAAGTTGAGTCCTCTAGTCGTGATAGAAAATATTATTTTTCTTACTTTCTCAGCTATTTACTTTTGAAATAGAAATAGGGAAGATTAAATATTGATAAAAATAATAGTAAATCAAAACTAGCTTAGCAAGGAGGCTAAGATGACTTTAAAGCTACTAGCAAGTGCCCTGGTTATGGGAGCTCTTCAAGTAAATGCTGCGAATATTGCAATTATTGACTCTGGAACAGATATGAAACATGAGTTAATTGCACCAAAGGCGTGGATTAACCCATTAGAAATCGCTGACAATGGTAGAGATGAAGATCGCAATGGATATCAAGATGATATTCACGGTTGGAACTTTGCTGAATCTAACTCTCAAGTTATCGACTATAGCTACTTAGGAACTCTTAATGACGATATTAAGAAGTTCTTCTCAGTGCAGGCCAAGGCCATTAGAGGAACTGTTAGTGAGGAAGAGTTAACTTGGATGAGAGCGAAGGTTCAGGATCAAGAATTCATTAAGAAACTTTCAATTTATGGAAACTTTATGCACGGGACTCACGTTGCTGGGATCTCTGCAAGAATGTCTGATGAATCGAAGATTCTTGCGGCAAAACTCATTCCTACAGAAGTCAAATTACCGTTTATGTTAGGGGAGAATCCAAGCAATAAGGGTTTTATTGAAAAGCTCGTTAAGAAGGGAATTGATCTTCTTGCTTCTCAACAAATGACGATGATGGAAGAGATTGCAGCTTATGTTGACTCTCACAAAATGACTGTGGCAAATGGATCTTTTGGTACTGGTTATCCACAGGCGAAAATGATTGTTGAAACAGTTTATAAGCAAGTTCTTAGAAAAGATCCATCTGAAGAGGATGTAAAGAAGTATGCAACTTACTTTATTTCTTCACTTGTTAAGCATGGTTCTAAAATGCTTAAGGCCGCTCCAAAAACTCTCTTTGTCTTTGCTGCAGGTAACGATGGTTTAGATAATGATGTCTTTGGAACTTCTCCAGCAAACTTAAAAGGTGACAATGTTATCACAGTTGCTGCGACTATCGACTATGATGGACTGGCCCCTTTTTCTAACTACGGGAAGAAGATGGTAGATATTGCGGCACCAGGTGTTGCTATCAGATCTGCCGCGCCAGGAAATGAGTATATTGAAGTTTCTGGGACATCTCAGGCGGCACCATTTGTGGCCGGTGTTGCCGGAAGAATTCTTGATATTAATCCTGAATTGACTCCACTTGAGGTCAAAATGATTCTTAAAGGTACTGTTGATAAGAAGGACTTCCTTCTTGGTAAGGTGACAACTTCTGGGATTGTGAATACTGATAGAGCGGTAAGAGCGGCGACTCTTTCTCTAAAGATGAATGTTGCTGATTCTGTTAATCAGGCCAAGATTGATATTCTCGATATGCCATCTAAGAAGAGTTTTGTGACTCCAATGATGATTCCTGGAATGATCCAAGCACTACCTTCAAATTTCAAACTCTAATTGAGATATTAAAAATAAGAAAGGGCCAGAAATGGCCCTTTTTTTATATTTGCTTCTTCCAATGAAGTCTTTTCATTTTATCTATACCGGCCTCTTTAAATCGACCTTCAGCTTTGCTCTCATTGAAGACAGTGAAATTCAGGTCAAATCCAATATTCTTGTAGGCCGTGAGAATCTCTTCTTCTGGAACATAGAAGGGAGGTCCAAAATCTTTTGGGCCATTGTGGGCAAAGGTGATAATGAAGATATCTGTGTGAATAGCAATAAGTGACTCAATTTTCTTATAGTAACTCTGTCTCATCTCCATCGGTAAGGCCACAATACAGGCCCTGTCATAATAGTAATCAAAGTGCTTACCTTGATCAGGACTATAACTAAAGAAGTCTCCACAGACGAATTTAAGGCCCTGTGATTCATATATAGTATGGGTCGCAGTCTTTGAGAGCTGTGGCACAATACCATTTTCTTCGAAGAACTCTTTTACGGCCATTTCACTAAGCTCTATTGCCGTGACATTTGCGCCTCTTTCTATGAAGTAGAGAATATCCTTTGATTTTCCAGCAAGCGGTATCAAGACATTCTTATCTTTTAGCTCAAGATCCTTATAGTGTTCAGTCATCACCGGGTTGTATTGAGATTGGTGAAATCCAATTCTTCTATCTTCCCAGGCCTGCATCCAAAATTCTTTTTCCATCGTAAGTCCTTTCTCTATTTCATGTCGCACAAATAGAACGAGGACCACATTGGGTCCTCGCAAAATATTTTAAATCGTAAAATCTACGCTCTAATTAAGATCCACAAGCTTCACAGTTTTCTGGATTGTCTAGAGAACAAACCATGGCCTCAACATTTTCTTGGGCCTTCTTTGCTAGCTCTGCTGAGTTATCAGCTGTTGGGTTCTTAACAGTGAACTGAACAGCGTTAACTGCAGCTCTTGTTCTTAGGTAGTACATACCAGTCTTAAGACCTTTCTTCCATGCGTAGAAGTGCATTGAAGAAAGCTTTCCAAAGTTAGGTGCTTCCATGTGAACGTTAAGAGATTGACCTTGGTCAATATATGGCCCACGTCCTGCTGACATGTCGATAACGGCCTTCTGCTTAACTTCCCATACTGTTTTATAAAGGGCCTTAAGTTCCTCTGGAATTCTTTGGATATTTTGAATTGATCCATTATTTGCGATGATCTCGTTTCTTAGATCTTCACTCCAGATTCCAGCATCGATAAGATCCTTAACAAGGTACTTATTAACAACTGCAAATTCTCCTGAAAGAACACGTCTTACATAGATATTTGAAGTAATTGGCTCAAAACACTCGTTATTTCCAAGGATTTGAGAAGTTGATGCTGTTGGCATTGGAGCAACGAGAAGTGAGTTTCTCACACCGTGCTCTTTAATTTCTGCCTTAAGTGCATCCCAGTCCCATCTTCCTGAGTGATCATTGTGATTCCAAAGATCAAATTGAAGAAGTCCTTGAGAAATAGGAGAACCTTCGTAAGTCTCATAAGTTCCTTCAATTTTTGCAGCATCTTTTGAAGCTGTTACGGAAGCGAAGTAGATTGTTTCGAAGATATCATTATTTAGTTTAAGGGCCTGCTCACTTTCAAATGGCAGTCTCATCTTAAAGAATGTATCTTGTAGTCCCTGTACTCCTAGTCCAATTGGTCTATGTCTCATATTTGAGTTCTTAGCTTCAATAACTGGATAGTAGTTAACGTCGATAATTCTGTTAAGGTTTTGAGTCATTCTGTAAACAACTTTGTAGAGTGCCTCATGATCGTAAACCATTTCTCCGTTTTCTTCCTTAACAAACATGTTAAGAGCAACTGAAGCTAGGTTACAAACAGCAACTTCATCTGGTGCTGTGTACTCAAGGATTTCTGTACAAAGGTTTGAAGACTTGATCGTCCCAAGGTTCTTCTGGTTTGATTTCTCATTTGCTGCATCTTTGTAGAGCATATATGGAGAACCAGTTTCAACTTGTGATTCAAGAACAGCAAACCAAAGGTCTTGTGCTCTAATTGTCTTCTTTGCTTTTCCTGCAGCTTCATAACTTGTGTAAAGTTTTTCAAATTCTGCACCGTAAGTGTCAGCAAGTCCTGGACACTCATGTGGACAAAATAGTGACCACTGTCCATCTTCTTCAACTCTTTTCATGAACAGATCAGGTGTCCATAGAGCGTAGAAAAGGTCTCTTGCTCTTTGTTCTTCCTTACCTGTGTTCTTCTTCATTTCAAGGAAGTCAAAAATATCTGCGTGCCATGGCTCAAGATAGATTGCGAAAGAACCCTTACGCTTTCCACCACCTTGGTCAACATATCTCGCCGTATCGTTAAATACTCTAAGCATTGGAACGATTCCGTTAGAAGTTCCATTCGTTCCCTTAATTAGAGAACCCTTCGCTCTGATATTGTGAATTGAAAGTCCGATTCCACCAGCTGACTGAGAAATAAGGGCCGTTTGCTTAAGTGTATCGTAGATTCCTTCAATTGAATCATCTTTCATTGTTAGTAGGAAACAGCTTGAAAGCTGAGGCTTAGTTGTTCCCGAGTTGAATAGAGTAGGTGTCGCGTGTGTGAAGTACTTCTGACTCATCAGATTGTACGTTTCAATCGCAGCATCCATATCATTCATGTGGATACCAACAGAAACTCTCATGAGCATCTGACCTGGTCTCTCTACAATCTTTCCATCCATTTTTAGAAGATAAGATTTTTCAAGAGTTTTAAATCCAAAGTAGTCGTAGTTGAAATCTCTCTTATCAACAACAGACTTATCAAGTCGTTCAGCATTGGCCATTACTGTTTCATAAAGTTCTTTAGAAACAAGTGGAGCATGCTCTCCTGTTTTTGGGTTTACCCAGTGGTACATTTCCTTAATATTTTCAGAAAAACATCCCTTCGTTTCTTTGTGAAGGTTTGAAACTGCAACTCTACCTGCAAGCACAGTGTAGTCTGGGTTCTTTGTTGCTAGATATGCTGCTGTTTCAGCTGCAAGATTATCTAGCTCCTTAGTTGTAATACCATCGTAAATCCCTTCAATTACCTTTTGAGTGATAAGAGTTGGGTCAACATGGTTCTTGTCTAAACCAAAGGCCAGGCCGTTGATTCTATCTGTAATTTTGTCAAATTTGATTGGCTCTCTGTCTCCACTTCTTGTGATTACGTACATGATTAAAACTCCGCGTCCAGTGTGAATGTGTTAAGTGTCTTATCTGAAAGGACACCCGGTTTTTGATACTCAGAAACTCTCTTTTCAAAGAAGTTTGTCTTACCTTCTAGAGAAATAAGCTCCATCCAATCAAATGGGTTGTCGCTATTGTAAACTTTTTCAACTCCTAGTCTATCCATCCAGAAGTCAGCAACGTATTCGATGTACTGAACCATAAGATCTTTGTTCATTCCAATAAGTGAAACAGGAAGTGCTTCTGTGATGAATTCTTTTTCGATCTCTACAGCTTCAGTCATGATATTTCTAATTGTCTCTTTGCTGGCCTTTTCTTCATCAGAAAGAAGAGAGTGCATTAGAACTGCGAATTCACAGTGTAGACCTTCGTCACGGCTAATGAATTCATTTGAAGTACATAGTCCTGGCATTAGTCCACGTTTCTTAAGCCAGAAAATTGAGCAGAATGAACCAGAGAAGAAGATCCCCTCGATGGCAGCAAATGCAACAAGTCTTTCAGCAAAAGAGTTCTTTGATGAGATCCAGTTAAGGGCCCAATTCGCTTTCTTCGCAACACAGTCAAAGTGTTGAACTGCGTGGAAGAGCTTATCTTTTTCGACAGCGTCTTTTACATATGTATCGATAAGAAGAGAGTATGTTTCTGAGTGGATATTTTCCATAGCAATTTGGAATCCATAGAAACAACGCGCTTCTGGAATTTGTACGTCGTTATAAAATCTTTGAGCTAGGTTTTCGTTTACAATCCCATCACTTGCAGCAAAGAAAGCAAGAACGTGAGTAATGAAATGCTTCTCATTATCAGTTAATTTTTCCCAGTCTGCTAAATCAGGGACTAGGTCAATTTCTTCTGCTGTCCAGAACACTGCCATGTGTTGCTTGTACATTTCCCAAACAGAGTGGTATTTGATTGGGAATAGAACGAATCTGTCTTCATTTGGGGCTAAAATAGGATCCACGAGTTTCCTCCTTACATCGTGCAAAAACGTCTCTTCAAAGAGTGATAGTCAATTAAAAATATCAAGTTTTACGGTTTCTGTGTTGTGTGTGTTGTTCTATTAAAATAGTAGGCCCTGAGAACTTGAAAGACAATATACAACAGGTCAAAGAGGGGATATTTTGTTATATCATGCACAGCGTAAAATTTGAAGAAAAAAAACGTGAAAATCGAAAAGCCTTATGGATAGGGGCTTTAGCCATTGTCAAATCTAGGAATACTCAAAAATTATCATCTTAAAAATTCTTACATATAATTTTTAGAAGGGTCAAAGAGCCCTTTTGTGCGGTGTGGTTATACCAGATATAGTGTATGACATAAAAATGACGGTACAAGATATTGTAATTTTGTGCGAGGCGCATGATAATTATGACACAAATCTACTTTTTTAAGCTCATGATTTCCCACAAAAATCCGAAAAGCCTATGTGAACGGAGAAGGTATGGACATAATTGTTGTAGATGACGATAAATTCATGAAAACAGTATTTGATAAGATTCTTAAGGACACAGGTCTTAAGTATGAAGTTTATCACGATCCTCATGAAGGTCATGATGCTATTGTCGCTAAAAAACCGGCCTGTGTTATTCTCGATTATATTATGCCCGATCTTAGAGGGGATGAAATGATTGTGAAATCATCGCAAGAATGTCTCTTTAAGCATTGCAACTTCATTATGGTGAGTTCTGAGAAATTCAATGATTTAGATAGAATGAAGCTAATGACGCTTGGATTCTTACATATTTTCACAAAGGAAGATCTTCAATCAGCCTATTTCTTGGAGACTGTTCATGAGTTAGTGGCCGATAAGAAGGCCGCTTAATTATTCCCAATCAATTTTCATCACAGGAGACTCAAGTAGCTTCTTTCTACGTTTATCGTACTCTTGTGTGGTCTTAACTGAGGCGTGATTAACTTCTCTTGCCACGGTATAAATATCAACTCCAATCTCTAAAAGCTCACTAATAAATGTCGCCCTGGCCGAGTGAGGGGTGATTTTAAAGCCTAGTCCAATCTTTTTTCCATAGCGCTCAAGCATCTCGTTAATCGTCTTGGGGTTTAAAGGCTTATTTAGATGCTCTGGATTGGCAGGGTTGCGAGTCGGTTGGAAGAGCCAATCATTTTCAGTGTGAGCTCTTTCTTTTTCGGCCATCCATTCAATATAGTCATTAAGGGCCTTGATACAGGTAGGATTTAAGAGCTTCTTTCCAAGCTTTCCACCCTTTCCGCGGTATTCTAAGACCATATTGTCGCCTAGGCGTTGATAGTCCTTAAACTTTAAATTGAGTATCTCGCTCTTTCTAAGGCCTGTCGTAAAAAAGGTGACCAGTAAGGCCATATGGAGTGGACCTGAGTTTTGGTTCTTTGAAATTTCGTGAAAGATCTCTAAGACCTGTTCTTTCTTTAAAGCGTTAGTGGGGCTTTTGACTTCCGGCCTTGGCCTTTTAACACTAGAGACTGGATTGAAACTGCAATAATTTCTCTCAACTAGATATTTGAAGTATGTCGAGAGACTGGCAAGCTTTCTGTTGACGGTCTTTGGTGAGCATGGCTCTCCTGCATATGAGCCAGCTTCTGCCAGGTAGTTACGATACTTAATGACGTGAATTCTTTGAATCTTTGCATAATCACTGACTTTAAAATAGAACTCAACCCATTCTAGAAATTGGTTGATATCAATGAGATAATTCTTTCGAGTGTGAATAGAAGTAAAGTTTTCGAAGAACTCATCATCGAGTAAGAAGCTATGTCCATTTTGTGATTTTTGAAAGTTTTCCACCTCTCTATTGTCCACTATTATTATATGGGGTAAAAGTAGGAAGAACTTTCACTTGCTACACATCGGAGAAAGCGGCCTATGAAGGGGATTTTGATTATTGGCGCCATAGGTGTCATGGTATTGAGTTTTTCAGCAACTGTTCTTGCAAGCGATAATGATCAGCAACGATTTGAAAAGAATAATGAGCTTTACAAGACTTGCCAAAGGCAGGCCTTTTTAAAACCTGATAAAAAAACTCGCTATAAAATAAATTACTGCTTTTTTGAAAGAGCAGGTGATGATTTAACGATTATCTTACCCGGTAATCAAGAACCACTCTTTATGTATCTAGAGTTAGCGCAGAAAGTCTCAACAAGAGAAAGTGTTCTTGTCATTGATCATCTTAATCAGGGAGAGTCGCAAAGGATTCTTAACAAGAGTCAACTCGATCAGAAGAAGATTTATATCAAAGATTTTGATCTCTACCTAGAAACAATAGATCTCGTTTTAAACCAGGTTTTTTTGAATAAGGAAAATTTGAAGAAAAAGAGGGTTCGATTCATTGCCCACTCCATGGGAGGTCTCATTGCCTTGGATTATGCCAAAAAGGTAGCCGCCAGTGGCACTGTTAATATAAGAGAAATCATTCTTAGCTCACCAATGCTTCGCTTCTTGGGGCCAGAGCTTCCCGATAGCCTCTTGTATCAAACCGTGAGATTTATTAATTGGCTTGGTTTTTCTAAGGCCTTTGCTTTTGGCCAGGGCAGTAATAACTATCCGCCCTTTAGTTCGACAAATCAATCAACGACATCTAAGAGTTGGTATAATTATGCTAAGTATATTTATCAAAGAAGACCTGAGCTTAGATCCTACGGCAATACCTTTTCATGGGTAGAAGCTGCCTATCAAAGAGTGGCCAAAAATCTTGATCAAGTGGAAAACTTAAGGATGCCCATTATGATTTTTAGAGCAAGTCATGATGAAGTGGTCGATATCGAAGTGATGAAAAGCTTTTGTGATAAGCTTCCCAATTGTCATGAACGTCTTTTAAAAGGGGCTAAGCATGATCTGTTTAGGGAAAGAGATATATATCAAGCGCCGCTGATTGAAGCTATTTTCAAGTAGTTCTTAAACTGTTTTAAATCATGTTTGATTGTGATTGAACAAATATCGCAATCGACTCCAAAGAATTAATTTCTAATCAAGGAAAATTAAAAAAGGAGTACACATGAAAAAACTACTTTGTTTAGCAATGACGGCAGCGTCACTTTTTGCTAGCGCACCATCTGCACTTGCTGCTGAAGATGGAAACATGATGATCAGAGTAAGAGCAATCCAGGTAATGCCAGATGAAGAAGGAACACCAAGTGCTATTGGTGGAGAAGTCCAGCTAAACAATGAGTCAGTTCCTGAGATTGATATCTCATACTTTGTTAATAAGAATTTTGCTTTTGAGTTAATTCTTGCAACAGCAACTCATGAAGCAAGCGCGTATAACACGTCACTTAATACACTAGATCTTGGAGATGTTTCACTACTTCCTCCAACTCTTCTAGCTCAGTATCACCACGAAATGGGGAACTTTAAGCCATATGTTGGTGCTGGTTTAAACTACACAATCTTCTACGGAGAGGAGCCTCAAGGTGTTGTAAAGAACATCACTTATGATAACTCTCTAGGTTATGCTCTACAAGTTGGTGCAGACTATAAGATTGGAGACAATATTTACTTCAACGTTGATGTTAAGAAACTATTCCTATCAACTGACGTAGAAGTAGAAACTTTCTCAAATGGAACTGTAACTGCAGAAGTTGATATCAACCCATACATTATCGGTCTTGGTGTTGGTTTCAGATTCTAATTAGAATCGAAAGTGCTAATAAATTCCAAGAAGGGAGGACATTGTCCTCCCTTTTTTGTTTTGATTTCTTCTGAGAAGTCATGTTAAATCTAAGGCATGGAAGAATTTTATAAAATCTATGGCATTAGAAATTGTGAGCAAAATGAAAAGCTCCTCGAAATTCTCGATGAGGCAGAAGTCGAGTACGAATTCTTTGACTTTCGCGATTATCCACCAAGTGAAGAACAACTTGAGCAGTGGGGAGAGTTTGAAGGAGAGGAGTATCCTATCAATTATAGAAGCTCACTCTTTAAAAAGAATAAGAAGAAGTTTGATAAATTGAGTGATCAGCAGAAGGTTGTTTGGCTTCAGCAACACTATCACTGTCTTTTAAGGCCTGTGATTATTCAGGAGTCTGAAGACTCTCAGGAGATCCTCGCGGTTGGAGGGCGACCGGAGCGCTTGGCCCAGAAGGCCTTCAAACTAATTAAGGGCTTTTAAACTGCTCCACTTACGTGGGGTTCAGCCCACCCAGATAATCCAGATTATAAAAACAAATAAAGAATGTCGATAATGCGCTTGCAGCATATCGACTCTCTTTGTTGAGCACCAACTCTTTCTGATAGCCTGTTAATATGAGCACGAAACATGGCGCACGTATGATTCAGTGTAAAAAGTGGATCAAAGTGCTGGCGCTTGAGTTCACCTTGCCCAGCCACACAAGATCTCCCTCCCTTGTAGCGTTTGTGCTCTTGTGAGCTAAAATATTTTGCGACTATTTTTGGATAAGTATTGTGCTCATCTGATTCAATCAAAGCATCTCTATCAATTGTTCGATAAATTTTTTCCATCAAACGATTGAGCCCTCGCTCATGGTGATTTTCCCTAAATCCATATTTCTTCTTTGATTTTTTGGCTAGGTGACCAAAGGCGGGAATTCTTGAAACCTCCGCCCCAAGGACAAGGCGGCGCTTCTTGTCTACTGCAAGACTTACACTTAGAGGCTTCATCTTGGTATGCTCTAAAGTTATCAGATCATCAAATTGCATATTTTGAACTTGGGACTTCTCTAGTTTTTTCAAAAACTTTCTCTGCCTTCTACGTGATTTTTCCGCTAGGTACTGAACTTTTCTTGCGACTGTTTTGTAGTTGATATTGAGTTCGCGAGAAATACTTCTCATGGAGGAGCGATCACAGAGCATGCGATAAATTCGGTGATTCACACGTCGCTTCTTTTGATACCTTTCAAAACTGAAAGTCGCTCGAGAGAATTTCTTACCACAGGCCTTGCATCTGAAGCGTTGAATTTTTCGAGAGTCACAGGCTCGTTTGTAGCGGCCATCTTTGATGACAAGCTTGTTTTAGTGGAAGAATTACAGGTAGAAATTGGGCAGTTATAAATCATAACTGCTTTATGCAAGGTGTGTATTTTGAGTTTTGAGTATCTACTTAAAATGACAAGGAGCTCTCAAGCTCCTTGTTTATATTTGATTAGTTCTGATAAATTTTTAACACCACAGAAGTGGAGCAGTTTTAAATGTTATTGAGAGCAACGATTGAATTCCTTATCTCTATTGGCATACTTTAAACAGAAATCGCTATTACCATGAGCATCCTGAATAGCAGCTCCGTTCCAAGTGGCAGTAATGACTTTAAGTTTAGTAATATCATAACGCTTATTCGCACAGGCCTTAAGCGCTGCCGCCTGACACTCACTCAAACTTGTTGCGGCCTTTTCCTTGTCACACTCAGCAGTTCCCCCACATTTCTTAAAACTCATCACTTGATTTGTTTTACCATTTCGGTGTTGCCCTCCACAGGCCTCACGCTTGTAGTGAACGATACATTGAGCAAAGGTAAATGACCCAATGAGTGATGTGATTAAAACTTTCTTTATAATTGCTCTTGTTAGTCTCATACTCTCTCCTATGTCCATTAATGAATTCATTCTAAATTGAATTTGATTGAAAATATTAAGAGTCGTTTTCTTGGTGAATATTTTGATGAAATCAGGTGAGTTTTAAGAAATTTTCAATGTTGAAAACGCGAGTAAAGGTACAGATTTTTAGCAAGAATGGTTGGCAGGGAGAGGCCGCCAACCATATTTATGCATATTAAGTATGTAAGTATCGGCTCTGATTAAGAAGGAGCCTAAGTTGCTCTAGAAGTTCTGAATTGTCGATTCCTCGTTGACCTTTAATCTTCTTAACAAGATCCTTAGATTTCTCTAACAGGTACTGGGCCGTCTCTGTGGCGAAATTATCTTTGGCCGTGGCCTTGTCAACATTGGCGGCAATCATCTTGGCCATAATATCTTCTGGCTTCATTCTCTTAAGTGAAGATGTTAGCCCGAAGTATTGGAGAGAGAAGATTAACCACTTACTTGGATCGAAGTGGTACCAACGAATTCCATTTCTATAGTCACTTTGAAAGGCGTGGTGATAATTGTGATAACCCTCGCCAAAGGTAAAGAGTGCTGTGAACCAACTATCTCTTGCGGTTTGGGTTCTGTCGTAAGGTCTAGATCCTAGAACGTGGCAAAGAGAGTTAATAAAAAACGTTCCATGATGAACGAAGACGACTCGTGCAAATCCAGCAAAGAAGAATCCTCCTAAGAATGAATCGGCCACAAAATGTCCAATGATTCCTGGTAGAAGGAAACTAAAGAAGATGATCATGGGCATATAGTACTTATCCTGCAGCATCACCATCTTGTCATTGAGAAGGTCTTTAGAATAGCGGTAATCGCCAATTTCTTCCTTGAGAAGGATCCAGCCCATATGAGCATAGAAGAAGCCTTCATTGATATTGTAAGGGTCCTCTGGAGTGTCAACCTTACCGTGATGTACTCTGTGATCATTACACCACTTTAGAGCGGAGTTTTGAACAGCGCAGCCTCCTGCAATGAGTAGGAGTGCCCTTAATATTGGATGGGCCTTGTAGGCACGGTGAGAAAAGAGTCTATGATATCCCATTGTGATACCAAGTCCTGTGATGACCCAGAAGATAAAGGCCAGAGCGAAGATACTCCATGACCAACCATCTGTTGCCAGCCAATACCAGCTTCCCAATATCGCGACTATTGGACTACCTAGGAGAAAGATAGAGTTGAGCCAGTTAATATTCTTTAAATTATATTTTGCATTCATAATTGCCTCCAAAATTATGGTAGCAAAATGAAGGCAATCCTTTTGTAAAAGAAATGTAAATGTCGCTGACGCAATTCAATAAACCTTAGTCTAGATAGGTGAAACACTCGATAAGGTCCATTCCCATCTTCACATTACTGGTTGGAATATGGTTAATGACAATCCCACGAGTATTGGCCCTGATTTCTGTTTTTGAGGCCTCAAGATCTTCGAGTCTATCAAAGCGATAGAGTGTGGCGAGTAAGTCATTGGCCTTAAACTCTTGTCCTGGCCCAACATGGTATTCGACTAGACCTGCATGAGGAGCGCGATACATCTTGTAATCCTTTAGCGGACAAAAGTGCATCTTTGGTTTTGTGACTGTGCTTTTGTAATCGTTTAAAACTCCTCTTGCACTAAGAAGATTGAGGATATTGTCGGCATCATCTTCTGCGTCACTCATACTAATATACTCTTCTCCACCTAGCTCGACTGTATAGGCCTCAAAGAGGTGAGTGAGGACTCTACCTTTTTCTTTAAGTTTATCGTAGAGCTTTATCCAAGGATTGAATGTGGCCTCATCCATGGCGCCACCGAATTCATTGGGGATAATAATATAATGTGCAAAATTAATATCAACGCATTTGTCGCGTAAGTATTCTGGGGAGTAGATATAGCGAGTGCCAACTGGTGCTGTGTGTAGGTCAAGGACAATGTCGGCCTGACTTGCTAACTCTTGTAACTTAATAAAGACATTCTTATTCTCATTTGGGCCATAGGCCATATGGAAGTCACGGTATTCAGAGACTTTTTGTGCGATGAGGTCCTTGTAGAGTGAGACAATTTCTTCTTCGCTCTTGTGGCCGTGCTCTAGGACAAATTGATCTAAATTTATTTTACCAGCACCCTTATCCAATTTGAAGAAATCGATATACATACGATTCCAATTATCACCAGTGACTGGGTTGAAGCGACCATGAGTATATGTTCCGGCCTTTTGTCCGATGCCATAGGGATTGGCCTGGGGAACGAAGATAATCTTTCCAGAAAATGAAATATTCTTGAGTTTTTCAATGAGCTTGTAAATAACAGCATTTCCTTGAACTTCGGCCCCATGGACATTGGCCTGAATATAGACTGTTTTACCTTCGGATATTCCTGTGAGTTCATACTTATATAAATTCAGCGGTGAGCTCACGACTTCATCGATCTTAATAATTTCCTTCTTCATTTTATCTCCTAGAACTCATTAATTTTACGGTCTTGAAGTGCATAGTGGAAGTAACTTTTACAAAATCCTGCAAAAAAATCCATCAGGTTTTTATTTATGTTATATCCCTGCAAATCAAAAAAAATTAAGAAACAACAGAGAAACAATAGAGAGAGCACAATGAAAAAAATCTTCATCATTCTTTTATTAGGTTTGAGCGCAATTACGAGTACTCAAGCTTGTTATGATATGACAAACGAAGGGCAGGAAGCTTTTTATGAAGCCCTAAGTGAGAGTACTGCTGATAGTTACTATAACTACAAAAAAGATTCTGTCTGCGATAGCTTAGAAGACTACTCAAAGAAGCTCTACAATACACTCTTAGTTGAAGAGGTTTTGGGAATCTACGGTTATACGACGAATGATTTTTATAAGCACTTGAATAGAACCTTGAGATCGGGGAAAGTGGCCGACAAGAAGAAGTATGGAAAGCTTATTGATGTTATCAATACAGGTCTTGATAAACTTCCTAACTTTAAAGGTGAGGTTGTAAGATTTGAGAAGAAGAAGTCTATTTCGAGATTTGGAGTTGGAAAAATCAAAACATTTAAGGCCTATACTTCAACTTCTAAGAAAAAAGACTTCTGCTGGAAGGGCAATGTTAAATTCAGGATCAAGTCTAAAACGGGAAAATTCATTGGAATGATTTCGGCTTATAAATCAGAGCAGGAAGTTCTCTTTCCTCCTAAAAAGAAGTTTAAAGTTATCAAAGTAAAGAAGGCCCCAAAGGACGCTGTCGCAAATTGCCATGATGAGAAAACTCTCAATGTTATTTGGATGGAAGAAGTTTAATCAATATAATCATTTTTTCTAGAGAAGATTGCGAGATAAGTTCCATCTTTAATAATCTTCTCTAGGCCCATATCAAGTTTCCTAGCATATTCTGTCGCTCTTGGATTGAGTTTTGAGAAGGCCACAAATATCTCTGAAGTGTGATTGGTAAACCTAGGTTCAATCAAACTCTTTTTAAGATTCATTTTCTTTAAAGTGTACTTGGCCACCTCATCAAAGAGGATGACGCCATCAATACGCTTTCTTAGTAACATTTGAATGAGTTGGGCCTGGTTCTTGACTTTGATCTCATCTAAGCGGTGGCGATGCTTCTCATACTCATCTCCATATTCGTACTCATTGATGACACCAATCTTGAAGTCTTTTGGAATCGCATCCATTTTAGAGAATTGCGAAAACTCACCGGCCCTAACATAGAATGATGCACTGGCCTTTAAGATAGGCGTCTTACCAAAGATATAGGTCTGGGAAGTTGTATGTTGTTTCGTCACATTAAAACAACCGTCAGCGTCGCCATTTTTGGCCATGCTAAGGGCCCTAGAATAAGGGGCAACCTTAAATTTTGGAGTCAAACCAACTGTTTTAAAGGCGGCCAGAATAATCTGCTTTGAGTAACCATTACCATTCTTATCAGAAAATGGCGGCCATGAGTCCTCAACCGCTAGAGTGAGACTCCAGCTTAATTGCGAGACTAAGAAGAGACTAAGAAATAATTTTAATTTCATAGCAATATGATAGCACAGAATTCTAAACTAACCAGTCGGAGCTCGTTTTTATTCCTCGTGGAGTCATTATATCTCCCTTATAACTTACGACTTCAGCAGGGAGGTTGTGACATAGGAAAAACGGCATGGCCTCTGTGAAGCCATAGGCACCGGCCTGTGAGAATATCAGCCAGTCTCCATAGTCGACGTTCTCTGGAAGTTTGAAAACTCCGAGTTTGTCTATCGCTGTACACAAAGGGCCGTGAACATGAAACTCCTTGGTCTCAGTTGAGGGATCTTCTTTTAGAACATGACAAGGAAAGGCCTGACCAGTAAGAGCAGGTCTTGCCAAGTGATTTGTTCCACCATCTAAGACAAGAATTTCCCTCCCTCTCACGGTCTTTCTGTCGATAACCTGAGAGAGGTAGTATCCACATTCTCCAACTGCGAAGCGACCAAGTTCCATCCAGATCTTATTCAATCCGTGCTTGGCCTTAAGCTTAACTAAGACATCGTTGATATCTTTAAAGTCGATTGTCTTACTTTCATTTTGATAAGGGATTCCAAGACCACCACCAAGATCGATAACCTCGAGCGAGGCCTCCATCTTTTGAGCAAGATCTTTGACTTCGAGACAGGTCTTGTCCCAAATCTTTTCTAGCTGGGATACTTCGAGAATATTTCCCCACTGAAAGACGTGGAAGCCAATAACTTCAACATTGGGGTAGTGCTTAAGATTTACTTTTTCCCAAGCGGCCTTATCCATCCCAAAGGCCGTAATCTCATTTCCACCAAGAACTGATTTCCCTTCATCCCAAGGAAGTTGAACCCTTAAAAGGGCCTTGGCCTTAACACCTTCTTCTCGCGCTTGTTCTTCGAGCCATTCAAGTTGATAGAGACTTTCAACAACAACACTATTAATCTCATTCTTTAAGAGACTTCTAATATACTTGCGAGACTTACTTGGTCCAGTAGATATAATATCTTCTGATTTCACTCCAGCGCTGACAACTTGTTCAAGCTCGCCAAGGCTGGCAACATCGACACCTAGGCCGAGATTGCGAATGAGTTTTAATATAGATGAGAGGGGATTTGCCTTACAGGCAAACCAGAGTTTCACATCATCGTCCTTATGATCTCTCATATAAGTGAGATGTTTTTCTAGTTCATCTAAGTCATAGAAGTAAAAAGAAGAGTCGAGTCTCTTGATGATCTTTTGCAGGTCTTCTTTGTGCTTAGCTAGAAATTGAGTAAACTCTGGCATGTTTAAATCCTTATAATTATCTTAAAAAGCTTTCAAGCTCTAGTGAGGCGTCTGATTTTTCATCGCGATATTTAATAATCATCGCGCAGTTCATATTGAGCCCCATCTCTTTTGCCCAAGGAAGCTTATCACTTACAGGTCTTGTTCCTGGAACAACAACTGCTCTTTCTGGGATTGGCTCTCCCTTATCGAGAATTCTTCCGTGGACACAGTCATAGACAGGAACACCTTTAGAGAGGATAACTCCTGGAGCGATAACAGCTTCTTTTAGAACTTGAATACCTTCAACAATAACGGCTCCTGCCCCAATGAAAGCACCGTCTTCAATAATAACGGGAGCAAGTCCAATTGGCTCAAGAACACCTCCGATTTGAACTCCTGCAGAGAGGTGAACATTCTTTCCTATCTGAGCACATGATCCAACTAGGGCATGTGAGTCAACCATTGTTCCTTCATCTACGAAGGCCCCGATATTAATATAGGCCGGTGGCATGATAATAACACCTTTTGCAACGTGGGCTCCTGTTCTCACACTTGAGCCACCCGGTACCATTCTTACGCCATCTTCCGTTGTAAATTTCCTCGCTGGAATATTGTGTTTATCGACAAAACCAGGCCATGAGAATTCATCTTGATTAATATTATTTCCATTTTTAAAGGCCTCTAGAATACCTTGTTTAACTTCAGTATTAGCAACCCATTTCCCGTCAACTTTATTTGCAGCTCTAAGAGTTCCTTCTTCAAGTCCTTTTAAAATTTCTTTCCAATCCATTATTTACTCCGATTATTTATAATTCTTAAACCAATTATTAATTTCATTGTGAGAGGCCAAGACCTCATCTTTCTTGCACATATCATCTAGTGTTAGGGGAGCTCTAAGAGTTCCGTTACTAATTTGTCCTGCCTGTGCCATTAACCATTTCACTGGAATTGGGTTTGAGGCCACGAAGAGATTATTAGTAGCGCTTACCCAAAGATCAATCTCTTTTAATTCTTGTGTGAGAGCAAGTTGAGTGTACTTATGAGTTTGCTCTGGCCATACATTCGCGGCCACTGAAACAAGTCCAACACACCCAATTTTTGCAAAGTCTGGTAGCATTCCATCGTCTCCACTATAAACACGAGGATTCTCTCCTGCTGCCTTAACATATTCTGCAAATCTTTCGACTGATCCTGAGGCCTCTTTAATGGCCCAGAAATTCTTGTGGGAATTAAGTCTTTCTACCGCCGAGAATGACATATCTTTTCCTGTACGACTTGGAACATTGTAGAGCATACATGGTTTTTGCGCACGATCGAGGATGGCCTTAAACCATTGATATTGTCCTTCATCTCCTGGTTTTGCATAGAGTGGAGTCACTACGAGATAACAGTCGATTTCCAATGTGTTTAGGTAGTCTGTCCATTTAAGCGTTTCTCTTAAATTTATTCCACCAATCCCACACATAAGGGGAACTTTTCTTTCAAATTTACAAGTGAATTCAAGAACACTTCTGGCCTCTTCTTCATCAATATTGAGCGCCTCTCCTGTAGATCCAAGAATGAGGATTCCATTACCTGCGCTATCTTGCGCTTTAAGGATATTCTCTAGAGATGAGTAATCGACGCTTCCGTCTTCGTTCATTGGCGTGATAACCGCCGTCCATAGGGGAGTTGAATTAATATTAGTCATTTTTATCCTCGCTTAAAGCTTTGAGAGCTACGTTTGAAAAGTCATGAAGTCCAGGCTCAAGTCTTAGAACTTGATCACAGGCCCAAAGTGCACCTTCGGCAAAAATCTTGCGATCAAGGGCTTCATGTCGAAGAAATATTTTTTCATTATCTGTTTCTAGAGTTAACTCATGAGTTCCGACAACATCACCAATTCTCTCATATGTCATCTGTGAGTCATGGCCAAGCCAATCTTGCCATGCCTTTGCTGTTCCACTTGGTGCATCGAGTTTCTTAGTGTGATGAATCTCGTGAATAGAGAAGTTAGAGTTTGTAAATAAGGCATCAGCTTTGGAGAGTATATTGATCATCTGCTTGATGAGATTCATCCCCAAAGAGAAGTTATTAGAATGTATCCAAGCGGCCTTTGAATCAGCAACTAGCTTTAGTCTTTCAGGAGTCCATTCAAAACCAGTAGAACCTGATACTACGCATATTCCTGACTGGCTAATTTCATCCATATATTGAAGAAATATATCTCCAGTCAAAAATGAGAGGACCACATCATGACCTTCTAATTTGCTTTTAGTAGGAGTGTTCTTAGAGTCAAAAATTGTGACTTCTAGATCATCTCTTTGTGAGATTAACTCTAAGGCCTTTGAACCTGTTTTTCCTTTACCAAGTAATGCTATTTTCATCCGATGAATTCCTTATGAAGCCTTTGAATACATTCCGTGGCTTCGGATTCTTTTACTAAGAAGCAGAAATTATGCTTACTAGCACCAAGGCAAATCATTCTTACATTGATGCCTTCGAGTGAATTAAAAATTTTAGCGGCGAGATTTGGCGTATGGTTGATATCATTTCCAATAAGGCTCACTAAACTTAACCCTTCTTCTACTTTGACATCACAAAGTGTACCAAGAGTTTCTATGATTTTGCTATTTAAAAGTGTTGAATCATCTAATGTAAGGGCCACTGAGATTTCGGAAGTCGTGATTGAGTCAATACTGACCTTAAAATCATTAAAAACTTTGAAGATTTCATAGAGAAAACCGTGAGAATGTAGCATTTTTGGTGTTGATAACGTTAGGAGTGACTGACCCTTTCTCATGGCCATGGCCCTTACTAGTGGTGTCGACTCTGTTTCTGTTTTAATCCATGTCCCAGGTTCATTTGGCTCATAACTTGATCCTACAAAGACTTGGACATTACTTCTTAAGGCCGGTGTTAGAGTTGTTGGATGTAAAATCTTGGCCCCGAAAGTTGCAAGCTCAGCTGCTTCTGAATATGTAATCTCTCCTAAGAGCCTTGCTTCAGGAACAATGCGTGGATCTGTTGTGGCGATTCCGGCCACATCAGTCCAGATTTGGAGAATGTCCGCACCGAGTCCTTCAGCAAGAAGTGCTGCAGAGTAATCGCTTCCTCCGCGACCAAGAGTTGTTGTCATTTCATCACTCGTAGAACCTATAAACCCTTGAGTGACAAAGACAGTATTTCCATATTTAGCGTCAATAAGATGCTTATTACAAAGTTGTGCTATTTCTTCAATCTGTGGTTTTGCCTTAGTATAGTCATCATCTGTACGCATGACCTTTCTAACATCAAACCACTGTACATCTTTACCAGTATATTCATTAGCTAATACCTGAGCAAAGATCGTCGATGATAGTCTCTCACCAAGTGAGACTAGCGAGTCATAGGCCTTGAGTGAGCACTCTCTTAAAAGAAACATTCCGTGTGCGAGAGTCTTTGCTTGTTTGAGAAGTTCATCAACTTGCGAGTAAAGGGTATCATCAGCTTGCATTTGTTCAAGAATGCTATGATGCTTAAGGACGATTTCATCGTAGACTTGTTCGACATTTTCCCAGGCATGTTTACAAGCATTCTCAGATAAAGCTATGAGAAGATTTGTGACACCATAGACTGCAGAGACAACGACGACATTGGCCTTCTGATCACGTGAGACAGAGGCACTTCTTTTCATGGCCGTGAGATCGGCCATAGAACTTCCACCAAATTTGGCAACAATGATTTTTTCGCTCATCGAAACTTCCTTTATATAAAGAAATAATTTGTAAATAAATGTTTGTGAAGGGTATGGGAATTAATCGAAATTAGAATCAATTCCCGAAGTGCTCCACTATTTTTAATAGTGACAGTCCCAAGGTTTCTCCCTTGGTAACCAGCTCGATTCTGTGTAAAGTTCAAAATTAAGCTTCGGCAACTTTCCCCTTACTGTGTGTCTTAAGAACATGTTCTAAACATGCTTTACATTCCTCGACACAGTTATCTGAAAGATGCACCCCTTCGGAACAATATAAGTCTAAGGGACAATTCAGAATGCGTCAACTTTCCATTTGCCATTCAAATAGCTTTAGAGTTTTAATAAAGAGTAATCTCATTAAGACTATTTTAAATAAGGAAGAAAAATGAAGAATGTTGGTATTATCGGATGGAGAGGAATGGTTGGTTCAGTACTTCTAGACAGAATGAAGACTGAAGGTGACTTTAAGAAAATCACTCCACATTTCTATTCGACATCTCAGGCCGGTCAAAAAGGGCCATCAATTGATGGTGTTGATTACACACTTCTCGATGCTAACTCAATTGAGTCACTTAAAGAAATGGATATTATCATTTCATGTCAAGGTGGCGACTATACAAAACAAGTTCACCCACAACTGAGACAATCTAATTGGAATGGATATTGGATCGATGCTGCTAGCTCTCTTCGTATGAATGAAGATGCTGTCATTATTCTAGATCCCGTGAATCGAAATGTGATTGATCAGGCCATTGAAAAGGGAATTAAAGATTTTGTCGGAGGAAATTGTACCGTTTCTTTAATGCTTATGGGAGTGGGATCACTTTTTAATGAAAATCTTGTTGAGTGGATGACTTCAATGACATACCAAGCGGCCTCAGGTGGAGGCGCAAGACATATGAAAGAGCTTTTGACTCAAATGCAAGTGATCGGAAATAACGCCGCTCATATGATGGATGGAGATATCCTAAAATTAGATGCGGCCATGAGTAAGTTACTTTCTTCCCATGAGATCAACACTGATTGTTTCGGGGCACCACTTGCCTTAAATCTTATTCCTTGGATTGACTCGGCCCTTGAAAATGGTCAGACCAGAGAGGAATGGAAGGCCTTTAGCGAGACGAATAAAATTCTAGGCAGACAAGAGAATCCAATTCCTATTGATGGGACATGTGTTCGTGTTGGAGCACTGAGATCTCACTCTCAGGCCCTAACAATTAAACTTAATAAGTCAGTTGAGATTAAGACTATTGAAGAAATGATTCAAAGCTCAAGTGAATGGGTTGAAGTTGTAGAAAATACACCAGAGGCCACAAGAGAAAAGCTCTGTCCTCGCTATGTCTCGGGAAGTCTTAAGACAGTTGTTGGTAGAATTAGAAAAATGAATCTTGGTGATGAATACCTGAATATCTTCACTTCTGGGGATCAGCTTCTTTGGGGGGCGGCAGAGCCTCTAAGAAGAATGCTTAACATACTGTTATAGTAGGTTAAGTCCAATAAAAAATATGTCAATTTTTTCACCCTAAGCTTTGGCCTAGGGTGAATGTTATAATTTCCCTATGAAAAAGAATTGGGAATTAAAATCACTCACACAAGAACAAGTCCAGGAATTCTACAATAAGGGATTTCTAATTATTAAAGGTGTCTTTAAGGCCGAGGAAATGAAGAGCGTTCAGTCTTCTTTTGAAAATCTCTACGACCTTGCCAAGGGATTGGATGGAAATACTCAAGAGATAGAAGGAAGCCACTTTGTCTTTGAAAAAGGCGGGCTCAATCGTATCGTCTGGTGTGGTGGGAAAGAAAAATATCTGTTGGATTTTTCTAAGGATGAAAGGATTTTAAATCCAGTCAGTGATATTTTAAACACTGGGGTTCTCAATCAAATTATCAATCAGGCCCACTTCAAGATGCCTGGAGAAAGAATCGAATTTAAATGGCATCAAGATAGTGAACATCGACGTTATGGAACTGAGATGTGGAAGGATGTAGATGGACGTGGAAGTTACGTTCAAACAGTTGTGGCCGTAGATGAGATGAATGAAAATAATGGGCCACTGGTCTTCATTCCCCATAGTAATCAAGAGGGTCACCTAGACCTTCAAAATAATAAAGAGCTTCTTCAAAAGATTGAAAAAATGGAGAAGGTCTCGTTAAATCTTCAACCTGGTGACTTGGCCCTTTTTGGCCCTTATACAATCCATAGCTCATCGGTGAATCTTAGTGACTCTCCAAGGCGAGTTTTGATCAATGGTTATGCCTATCCTGGTGCAAATTCAAGGCTTTACCCTGGTGTAGGGCTTGGAAGAGAACTGGCGGTCAGCTAAATAAATTTACTGCTTAAATATTAGTCTTAGTCTATAATTATGGAAATGTTCATATATAGGGATAAGGCATGCAATATCTTTTTAAGTACTTTCTAGTACTACTACTTCCAATATTTATTTTTGCGAAAGAATATCGTGTTGGTGTTCTTTATTGGTCAATGAATATAGAGGGCCAAGTCAAAATGGCCAGAGGGCTTGAAGCCGAGGCCAAGAGAATTAATGCTGAAGCTAAGAAATCCGGAAAGCCTATGGTCAAGCTCATTAAATATGTTGCTGGTGATGGTAGTGCCGGTGTTGATAAGCAAGTTAAGCAAATGCATAAAATGATTGATCACGATAATGTCGATATCATTATTGTTCAGCCAACTGATAACGCCGCTCTTGTTAAACCATTAAAAAAGGCCAACCGAAAAAAGATTCCTGTCATTGCCTATGACCAATATATCATTGCAGGAAAGTTAGACAGCTATATAACTTCGAATAATTACCAGGCCGGCTATCTTGCAGGAGAGTATCTCGCTTCGAAGTTTGCCAACAAGCATATGATAAAACTACTCCTTGTTGAGTATCCTCTTGTCTCCTCAACAGTTGAAAGAGTTGATGGCTTCTTTGATGCTCTTAACGATAATAAACAGGCCTATAAGATTCTTAAGGCCTATCAAGCAGTCGAGCCTATCAGTGGCCGTAAGGCCGGAAATGATATCCTCAATGACTTTTCTAAGAAAGGAAGTATTGATGCGATCTTCACAGTTAATGATGGCGGTGGTCTTCCTATCGTAGATGCTCTACAAAATGCGGGCAGAGATGAGGTCTTAGTCGCGACAATTGATGGTGATCCTAAATCTGTCAAGAATATCAAGGCCTCAAGAAATACTATAATAGATTCAGCTCAATTTTGTGGGGATATTGGAAGAAAGAGTATGGCCGTGGCCTATGATAAGCTTCTTGGGAAATCGATTCCAGGCAAGATCCTGATCCCGACCTTCCCAATTACTAAAGAAACAATGTCTCGCTATCCCGGTTGGATGGGAAAGGTTCCCAAGGCATTCGAAAAACCATGGAAACGCGGTGTTTTCTGGAATAATAATTATAAGACCTACTAGAGATGAATAAACTTAGTACCCGAGAATTCGACAATATCAACGTCAAAATCGCAGTATCCTTTTTCATACTGTTGATCTCTATTATTCTCGTGATCCTACTTGTGAACCGCTCTCTATTTAAAGAGACTCTTGGTCATTCGGAAAAAGAGCTCTCGCGAAGTATTACTAATATCCTTAAGATTTCAATCAATAGGATTTCTTTTTCGGGTAAGTATCATGCACAAGTCTTTGCCGATAGTCTCCTAGAAAAGGAAGAGAGTCTTCTCTACATCTATATTATTAATGATACAGGTCGTGCGGTGGCCAAGAGTACAAGGGCCCATCTTCAAAAGGAACTTCAATTTGATGTCGAAAACTATCGTCATATTTTTAATCGCTTAACAGAAGATAGCTATCAAATAACGAAGAAGACTTGCTGTTCAGATATTCAATTTAACGAAATCGTAATGCCTTACAAAGTCAGCGTGGATCGCTCAAAGAACGGTATTATCGTGGCCGGCATCTCTACCTTTTCAACTGCTAATCAGCTGAAGAAGAACTCTGTTCTCATATCACTGGTGGGAATTGTGGCGGCCTTTGTCGGGCTCTTGCTTATCTTCCTACTGGCCAACAATTTATCTTATCCAATTAGAAGTATGGCCATTATCTTTAAGAGTTTCTTAGAGCATGCTCCTATGGGAATTGTTATTAGAAAGAAAAATGGTGATATCGTTGAGACGAGTAATAGTTTCAATACAAAATTCAATGTGGTGCCAATCGCTGAAATCTCTAAGCAGTCTTATCACTCACAATGGAATAAGGCCTTCTACGAAATAGATAATATGCTTGAAAAGGGGAGCGGAGTCGTCAAGAAAGAATTCAAATTCCTCGACGGACATCATCAAGATCACTTTTCAACAATCTCTTTTGAGATCGATTCGATTAACGAAAAGGAAGAGAATCTCTATTGTACTATTGCGATTAATACTAATGAAGAGAAGAAGTTCAAGGAACAATTGGAAAAAAGAACTCTCGAGGCCCGTAAAGCTTCTCAGGCCAAGACTTCATTTCTGGCCACAATGTCCCATGAGATTCGTACTCCGCTAACATCAATTATTGGTTTCCTAGGCTTACTCTCTGAGACATCTCTGGATAAGAGCCAGGATAAATTCACTAAGACCGCACTTAACTCAAGTGAGAATCTCTTGGCCCTAATTAATGATATCCTAGATTATTCTAAGATTGAATCAGAGGACTTCAAGCTTGAGATGACGGACTTCTCAATTAAAGAGATGTGCAAGAGTGTTGAAGAGATTTTTCGCTTTCAGGCCAAAGAAAAGAACCTCAATTTTAGTGTAAAGATCGCAGATAATGTGAGTGACTATGTTAATGGTGATGAAATACGTATCCGTCAAATTCTCATTAATCTCATTGGAAACTCGATAAAGTTTACTTCTGTCGGTTCTGTTCATTGTGATGTTGAGATGAGAAAAGAAGGTGTTGACTCGCAAACACTTCGCTTCTCAGTAAAGGATACGGGAATTGGTTTAAAGAAAGATCAGGTCTCACAAATCTTTGACCAATTTAGCCAGGCCGATAATTCAATTAGTCGAAAGTTTGGTGGTACAGGTCTAGGACTTTCTATCACAAAGAAACTGGTTGAGCTGATGCATGGAAGTATTCATGTGGAATCAGAATACGGCAAGGGATCACTCTTTTATTTTGATCTTCGCTTTGATGTGGTCCAGGCCCCTGAGCAAGATACCTCTCAAGCGAAAGCTAGAACTGAGGGAGAGTACCAGGACAAGAGAGTTCTTGTTGTGGATGATGAAGAAAGTAATAGGCAATTAATTGAACTCTATATGAAGAAGCTAGGTATTAGCCCAGACATTGCCAGCAATGGACATGAGGCAATTAAACTGGTCAAAAGAAATACTTACGATATGGTTCTCATGGATATTCAGATGCCAGACTGTGATGGTGTCCAGGCCTTAAAGGAAATTCGAGAATTTGAGAAAATGAATGGGATTAGGCCAACATCAGTCTACGCATTTACTGCCAATGTTTTTAGAGAACAATTAGATGAATATCATCAACTCGGCTTCAATGGACACCTGACAAAGCCATTTAAAAAGAATGATCTTATAGGATTCCTAAAAGAATACCTGTCTTAATATTTTTTTACTTACATAAATAAACGATTGTTTAAATATGTTATGTGCTCACGTGAAAACCTGGAACATGCCATGTTTGTTGTTAGAATGTAACATGTTTTATAGCTAGGTATAATTGCAGTTATGCCTAGCTATATGTTTTGAAAACCTTCGTG
>NZ_AUNJ01000368.1 GCF_000447775.1 Bacteriovorax sp. DB6_IX | reverse complement strand
AACTAAGAATGATGAGCTTAAAAGGGCCTCTTAGTTTAGAATCTTTCATCTCTAGGAAAACTTTTCAACAATTCTCAATATTTGTAATACAGGTGATTTTTAGTAACCTATTAGTAGAGATAAATTTACTAATAGGAATTTTTAATGAAAAAATATCTTCTTGTCATGACCCTTTTGGGGACATCTGCAATGGCCACACCACGCAAGGTCTATCCTCTTCAGGCCGAAACAATTGCTGGTGGAGCCTATGATTATAGTTTAAATTTTCTTTATTCAAAGACCTTGAGCTTCTACGATGTTGATGGAAATGAAACAGAGCTAGAAGAGTTGCAAGATTATACTTTGATGGATACTGACCTTAAGCTTAAGTATGGTTACTCTAGAAAGCTTGAACTCATTGCTGGAGCAAAGTTTAGGCAGGTCTCATCTGGACGTGATGATGGAAGTGGATCAGGAGTTACTGATACAACTTCTGGAATAGAAAATGTTAATATCGGTTTCAAGTATGCTTGGAAGAAGAATAAGAATTATCGTTACGCTATTTCTGGTTCCTATGTTTATAGACCCTATGAAGAGAATGTTATCTATACAAATAGTTCGCAAATTCCAGAAGGTGAAATTGTCCTAGGAGATTCAGGACAAGAATTTAATATCGGTTTTCACTTAGATTATATTTATTCAAAGTGGACGACAATTGAGGCCAGTGCAGGATATCGATCGGCGCCTAATGATCTGGCCCCTGAAGTTCCATATCACCTAGCACTCGTAAAAAACTACAATACTTGGGCCCTTTGGGGAGGTGTTAAGGGAATCTATTCATTAGGGGGAGATCCCTATACGGATAATCCTTCAGATAAGCCCCTCAATGCAACGGGGACTACTGCCAGATGGAATTCGATCAATCGCTCTTATATGCAACCATATGGTGGTGTGAGATTTCTTATTAAGAAGAAGTATCGTCTCTCTTTCGAGGCCGCTCAAACAATGTCTGGAACATCAACAGACAAGGTTGGAGAGTTCTCTGCAAATCTGGCCTGGACTAGTGGTGGTAAATCAAAAGACGAAATTTTTGAAGAGAGTTTTAAAGAGTATACAACTGAGGCCACAATCATCAAGGTTTCTCCAAGAGGGAAGTTTGTTAAGATCGATAAGGGATTAGCACAAGATGTTGCCAAGGGTGCTAAGGTTGATATTTACAAGACTGACTACTTTGGTGGGAATATTCTTATTGCAAGTGGACTTGTTTATGAGAGCGGACCAAGTTGGGCGATCATTAAGCTAGTAAAGAAGTTTCGTTCAGTGCCAATTGAAAAAGGCTTAACTGCTAGAGTTAAATAGCCGAAATGCTTAGGTAAATTTTGCTTTTTTTGAATTTTATTAAACACTTAGTACAATAAAATAAATATTAAATAATGAGGACAGTAATGAAGAAACTTATCACGGCCCTTTTGCTTTTTACTCAAATGGCATCGGGAAAAACATTTACAAGTAATTTTACTGAATTTGAGCTTCCTAGTGGTTGGAAGTGTGACCTTGAGGGTTCTGAATGGGTTTGTCAGTCTGAAAATAAGAAGAGACAGAAAGAGGCCATCATTATTCTTGCTGCCAAAAGAAGAGGAAAGCAAGATAAACTAGCGCTATACCAGGCCTATCTTAAACAGCCTAAGTCTTTTAGAATCCCTGGTGGAAAGACACAGGTTTCTGATCCTAAGAATATTACGGCCAGAAAAATTGGTGATACAAAATGGGTCGATGCTCTTCACTTGGCCTCAGAGGTTCCTGGATTCTATACTCGTTACCTTGCTGCCGTAAAGGGTGAGTTAGGTGTTGCTGTAACTTTCTCTGTGGCAAAAGATCATTATAATGATTATAAGCCAATCTTTGATAAGATCATTGAAACTCTAAAAATGTTCAATATCCAAAAAGCCGTTGCTTCTGGTAAGTGGAAGAAAGACGGAAATATTCAAGGTGGTCTTCCAGGAAATGGTGGAGACATTATTTGGGATGAGACGGATAACCCTGAAATTGGTGTTGATGGGAAATCAGATAAGGCCGCTTCTTCTGGTGGGTCTTCGGATATGATGCTTATTCTTCTTGTTCTTGCTGCGGCCGGTATCTTCTTTGTGATTAAGAAGAAAAAAGGTGGAGCTAAAGGGAAGAAGAAAGGTAAGAAGAAAAAGAAAAAGAAAGCTGAATAGAATAATCAATTAAATAACGAAAGGGCCCAATCGAGGCCCTTTTTTTATGCAGCTTCTTTAATTGTTTTCTTAGAGCTCCGATAAGAAGACATGCTCTATAACAAAAAAAATAAACGTCCAAGTATTCTCATTTTAACACTCATCTGCTTCTTCATTGTTATGTTAGGGGGAAGAGTTTTTTGGAATGTGGCCATGGAGACAGAGTTAACGGTTGATACTTTGAGTTCTTCAAGTCGTATGATTAACTCTATCT
>NZ_AUNJ01000367.1 GCF_000447775.1 Bacteriovorax sp. DB6_IX | reverse complement strand
CAAAAACAATGTCTCTTAAGGGAGCCGTAAATACTGCTTTTAAAGCTTTGAGTGGGATGAGGCAAGAGATCAGTAAGTTACTCTGCAGGGCTTACATGGATTATTTTAAGGCCTCTCAGAGCGGTTTTAATTTTAATACTATTTAGTTCTTGCGCAAAAATAGGATATTTAACAGAACAAGGCCTTGGGCAGATGAAAATCTTAACAAGTGCGAAGGAAAATTCTGAAGTTTTAAAAGATCCTAATGTCTCCGAAGATCACAAAGTAAAAATCCGAAAAATTGAAAAGTATAAGCAGTTCTTTTACCAGTATTGGCAAAGAGAAGCTTCTGAGATTTATAGTGAGACGACTCTTTTAGAAAGAGACGCTGTGACATATCTTGTGATTGCTTCTAAGCCGACAGAAGTTAAGGCAAAGCAGGAGTGTTTCCTATTCTATGGCTGCTTCCCGTATCTTGGTTTCTTTGACGAAAATTCAGCTAAAGACTATGTCTCAAAGCTTGAGGAAAATGGCCATGAGACCTATAAGAGAAGGGTTCTGGCCTATTCTACACTGGGGACTTTTGATGACCCGATTCTTTCAACATTCTTTCAATACAGTGAATATGACCTTGCTGAAACTATTTTTCACGAGCTTTTTCACACCATTTTCTTCATCGATGATGAGGTTGATTTGAATGAGAATCTTGCAAATTACTTTGGAAAGCAAATGCTCTCACTGTATTTTAAAGATAGGGAGAAGTTAAAGAGGCACTTTGAGAATGAAGAGAAGAGTGCCCAAATTATGCAAGAAATTGTGGCCCAATCAAAAAATCTTGAGTCCATTTTAAAGAGAGAGTCATGGCAAGAAGATAAGAAAGTCTTTCTTGAGAGAGATTTTCCCAAGGCAATTCAGAAAAAGTGTGATGAGTTGAAGGTTAATCATTGCTGGCCTCTTAAGATGAAGTGGAATAATGCCACTTTTGCGGCCTTTAATACTTATGAAAAAAGCCAAGATCAGATTAAAGAGCTTGGTGAGTCCTTCAATGGTGATCTTAAGAAGTTCTTTGTCTTTATCGAATCAAGATATAAGAGTTATCAAAAGAAAAAGTCCGAGATTGGGACAAGTTTTGAAAAATATCTGCTTTCTAGATAGTTTGTGCTAGTATTTGCTCAAAATGGAGTACATATATGGCACATATTTTATTTATCGATCCAATTGAAAAACTAGTCGTTAAAAAAGATTCAACAATGTTGATGGCCCTCACCTTAAAAAAGAGGGGAGAAGAAGTATACTTTCTCTTTGAAAATGATTTCTTTATTCAAAATACCGGGCAACTGACTTATCAATGTTATGAATTTGACGGAGATATTGAAGATAACTTCTACGTTTCAAACTTTTCACTAACTCAGTCAAAATCTGTTTTAATGGATGAGAATATTACTTTCCATATGCGAATTGATCCTCCTTATGATTCACGCTACCAAAGATATCTGTGGATGCAGCAATTTCTTGAAAAATATGGTGTGAAAGTTGTAAATAACCCTGTTGGGATTATGAAAAATAGTGAAAAACTTGAGGCCTATAAGAGAGAAAATAGTCTTCCAAGCTTTGTCGGATCATCTCTTTCTGGGGCCACTCAATTTGTAAAACAATTAGAGGCTGAGGGGGTGAGTGAGCTGATCTTAAAGCCTCTCGATCTCTATCAAGGTATTGGTGTTGAGAAAGTGACTATCGATAATCAATTTGAAACAATCTTTAAAAAGAAGAGCGATGAGTTTCAAGGACCGGTTGTGGTTCAGCCATTTGATGAGTCAGTTACTGAGGGGGAAATTCGCTCAATTTACTATAAGGCACAGGAGTTAGGAACAATTCTTAAAACACCAAAGGCCGGAGAATTTCTTGCCAATATTGCTCAAGGAGCAAAGTACGAAAGATATGAAATGGCACAAGAATTAAAAGATGAATGTTTCGAAATTTGTTCGGATCTTTTAAAAGATGGTGTTGATTTAGTGGCCTTCGATATTCTTGGAGGGAAGATATCTGAAGTCAATGTGACTTGCCCTGGTTTATTGGTGGAAGTTTCAAGCGCAATGAAAGAGAATCTTGCCGAAAAAATGTTTCTATAAAAAAAAGGGAGACAATAATTGTCTCCCGATATTCAAAAAAATAATTCAATCATTTAATATCTTGGTGCCGAAGAAGGAAAGTCCTTAGTGTGGTCTGTCGAGAACTGAATATCGAACTTCACACAACTTGTATCCCAAACTTGTCCCATTGGACAAACACCATTAACAGCAGCGTCTGATTCACTATAACCTTGGTCAAGATAGTTTTGACAAGCGTAATCCCATCTCACTCCTAGAACCTCAACAACAAGAGGAGCGGATGTGTTGGGAACTGTAAATTCCTTAACTTTCGAAACCTGTCCAACTGTAACTTCTTCAAATGAATGAGTATAGATACAAGAGCCGGTTTGTGATCTTAAACAAATATCAACCGATAGTTTCTTATATGGATTTCCTAGATACTGACATTTATTTCCAAGAGAATCATTTGTATTTTGTCCCGGAGCAGATTGAGGTCTAATTCTCAGATTAAATCTTGCATCGGTATAAAAGATTCCTTGGTCGGAAGAACTTAATTGATTTGTTGATGACCATAGAGGACCACCATTTGGATAGAATCTATTTAGTCCACCTGTCCCGTGTAGGGCAATATTTCCAATTGTGATATATTCTTGAGTTTGGCCACCGTCAGCGACACCGTCTTCATTACCATCACCATATCCCGTTCCATCATCAGTTTGCTCTCCAGATGAGCCACTTCCTGATCCACTGCCATTAGAACTACCACTATTACCATTGCCATATTGGTATTGGTCATTATTGTAATTATTATTTGAACTACTCGATGTTGAGTTTGTCTTTCTCTTTGTTTCCATACAGCCCACTAGTAGTAGACATAGGATTAGAGAGTAAACTGATTTCTTATTTCTCGTTAATTTGTTCATAAACTTCATAGTAAAGCCTCGTTCTTACAACTTCTCACAATCTTATCGGTATCTAGTGGAAATTCTTTAAAACTAGATGTAAGTACTCGGTTTCAGGTATTGACCACCCAAAATATGAGGCCTAAACTTATATTTGTGAAATATGACCATGTGATAGAAGAGCTATCCGACAATTTCTTTCCCTTTTCATTCTATCTCTTAGAAGATGAGCTTCAAGCACTACAACTGGTTGTTGATGTGACAACAGCATGTATGGTTGAATCTAGCGAAATATTGCAACGTCTCGACCTTCTAGAGAATCGTTTGAAAATTTATAAGAAACTCTTCGATCTTGCTCAGAAGAGAAGGGCGCAAATTCAATTAGAGGAAGTTCAGATCTCTCTAAAAGAAAAGGCCGCACTCTATCTCAGTGAGAAAGTCGGAATATCAAATCAAAGATTATCACTCTTTTTAGATATTGAAGAAATTGAGCTTCTTCAATTCATCTCTAGTGCAAGGTACAAGGCCTTATTAAGAGCGAAAGGTATTGAGAGTGGAAAAGGACAAATTCGTGCAAACGGAATCTAGTCATCATTGTTTTCATTCAAAGCAAATCGGGGCCCATCATCTTAAGAATCCAGATGAAAGACTAGGGCTACATATTGAATCATGTGTGAGCTGCAAGACAAAGCTGACGAAGTTGATAGAAGAGCAGAAGCTTCTTGAGTCGAGTTTTAAGAACTACCAGATTCCTGAAGATGTTAAAAGAGAGCTAAAGCAGGAGCTAGAAGAGGTCTTCGATTCTTTTACACCTAAACTTAAAGACAAGATAGCCAAGAGCACAAAGGAGCTACAAAAAGAGGCCAAGACAAACCTCTTTCACTTCTTAGTGCATTTTTTCAATCCAACTCATATTAAGTTGATTGTCATTACTGTTGGAGTCTTTCTAATTGCGAGATCTTTGATTAATGCCTAGTTGGAAGTAAGCGGTATACTTTCCATTTTCATCTTTTAATTCTTTGGCCACATTTGGGATCTTAGTCATTTTTCTTAGGGCCTTCTCAAAGATTTCGTGAACCTCATCGTCCTCACTACTTTTTAAAATCGTAATCTTCTCAGCATTACCATCTGAATCATAGACAATTCTAGCTGTAAGAACATCGGCACCATGATTGCGAAGAGTATTTTGGATATAAGGCTTTTCATCAACCGCATCGAGAACAGTTGATTGAATAGAGGTGATATATTTGATCGCTACACGACGAAAGAAAGAGTAGAAGACCTTTTCAAATTCATTAAGTTGATCGGGAGAAATTCCCTTTGGTGGAACAAATTTAACATTATAGTCTGTCACTTGATTAAGAAGAGGATTCTCTTCTCTTTTGGCCTTGACAGCTTCTTGCATGATTTGTCTTTGAGCATAATTTATTTGCTGAACTTTCTTCGCCACTCGAGCGCGTTTACTAGGTTTTACAATCTCTTCTTTCTTTGGCGGCTTATCAGATGTTCCTTGCTTTTGTGAAATAGCAAATTGTTTAAGAACATCAAGCCCATCTTGTTTTTGAGAGGGAATATCTGCGATTTTCTTATGTTGAGAGTCTTCCTTACCAATTTCTCTGACCTTTTGGCTCGGTTTTAATTTGATTGAAACCTTCTTATCTTTCCAAATATTTAGGTCAAGTTTTTGTCCGAGTGGGATCACGAGAACAATGATATGTGTCTGAAGTGTAATGAAAGCAATGAGTAATTTAATGGCCCAGCTATAACTGCTGTTAAAGTCTTTCATACCTGTATTCTCCCTTTAAAAAGCCCTCTTGCAAAGGCAAAATTTAACTAGGGATGACGTTTGGGGCAGGCTTAGGTACAATCTTGGTAAGGGCAGGAGCGCCCGAAATTGTCATGAACGTGATATCAAGGACTTATCGTAATGAGCAGGATGCTACTACAACGATTATCAAAATCTAAAATTTGGTTAATTGGCCTTTCATCTGTGGCCTTATTCTCTGTTGGTCATATGTTTAAAGACCTCAGTGGAAAGTATAGAAGAGTGGGTGAGATTAGAAATGGTCTCCAAATCTGTTCAGCAAGAACCAATCAAACTTTTACAGCATCAGTCATAGGCGATACGAGCTCTATCTATATGGATAGTAATTTCACTTCGGCAACTGAAGAGTGTTTTGCAGAGGCCTCGTCTTTAATAGAAGATTATAAAGGTGCTTCAGAAACAATTTCTAAGAAGATGAATGTTCTTAGCTCTTCTGTACACTGGTTTCACGAGGCCCTCAGATCATCGGGGAAGGGGTTTTCTGTAAAGGATAATTCCAATTCTTCTGAGATTGGTACTAAGTTTCAAGTAGTAGAAGAGAATACTGATTCAACACTAGAGCTTATTGACTCTCATGTTGATGGATTGAATCAATCACTTTCAAATCTTAAATTAGCTCTAAGTCTGATTGGACTTGTTCTTATCACTTCTGGAGGATGGGAATTTGTTGATAGAAGAAAATTTCAACTCGCAAAGAAAGAAGTTGAAGATGAAGCACTAGCTGAGCTTGTTTCTGATGATGTTTCAACAGCAATGAAAGTCGAAGAGATTATTGTGAATGCCCTTGATTTAAATGAGATGACTCATTGTTCAAAGCTTATCACAACTTATAGACAGAATGTCCTAAAGTCGATGGAGCAGTCTGAGATTTCTCAAGCAACTCCAATGGCCATGGTATCAGGTCTTAATGAAGAACAAATTGAAGAAACAGCTAATAAGATTTGGGAAGAATCAGAAGTTATGGATGAGGCCATTGCCACAACAGAACTTGAGCCTCTCACTTCTAAAGTTGTCGACCACCTAGCAAATAAGCTCATTGCTGAAGGGATTATCGTCGACATGAATATGGATGACTCAACAGTAAGAGGTGAGTCTGAAACTCTAGAGCAGGTTATCTACTACGTTATCCTTGATGCTCTAATGAATACTAATAAAGCCGATGAAAAGAGAATTGCCGTAAAAGGTAAGACTCTTGGAAGTGTTTATAGTCTAGAGATTTCTTCTCATGGAGAAGGAAGAGATACAGCAGAGAATACATCTGTTTCAATTGCTAAAGAGCTTCTCTCTGAAGTTTCAGGAAGAATGGAACTTGCCAATCTCTATGGTGAAGACAAGGATGTTATTGGTAGAAAGATTCGCGTGATCATGAAAACAGCAACAGCTCAAGTTCAAGACATCGCAGAAGAAACAGCATCAGCTGGTAAGACTCTTGTTCGTCTTGAAAAGGGAACGAAGAAAGAGCTAATGGAAAGACTAAGCGTTTAATTTATAGAAAATTGATATTAAAGAAGCCACTCATTTGAGTGGCTTTTTTTATTATTAGAATTCACGTTTACGAGAGCTTTTATAGTCAAAATCTTTAAGGACAATCTCTTTGAGTCGAAAGAAAGACTCATCACTAAAGTCTGTAGAGTAGATAATCTTCAGGGCTTCTTTTATCTCTTCTCTATTTTTTACATAGTAATTGTCAAAGAGCCTATCGGCGAAGATGTGACCGAGTTTTCTTGAACTAGAAAAGATCCCATGTAGAGGAAGTCCCTTTAAGTTTTCTTTGACAGGCTGATCGTTATCTAAGAGAGCAAGAATTGCTTTAATACTATTCTTTCTCGATTGCTTGATGTGGTTTTGACGAAGCTGCTTCTTATAATCAGCATACATATCGCATTTACGATAGGGGTTAATGAGTTTGGAAGCAAAGTATCCACAAATACATTGATAGAGGAAATAGATAAAAATCTCTGATCTCTTACGACTTGTGAGTAAGTCAACTGGACGAAAGCGCTTTTCCTTTAATGCCAGATGATGAATATGTACTCCTGCCAGGTATGAAACTCGATTGATCGAATAGTTGGGGCAGAAGTAGTAATTAGATTGCGGCAGACGAAAACTGCGGCCACGCTTAATCAAATTATTATAGAAAGTGATAAGTGCCATATTCTTAATTTTTTCAAGGTGAGTTTGAACCTTCTCAAGATTAATATGGTCATAGAGGTGGAAGTCATCGAGGTTTCTTTCCTTCACTTTTGGTCTAAAAGCTCTGAGAACCTCTTCACAGATAAAGAGAAAGTTATCTGGTACATTGTCAGAGAAATTGATTGCACCAGTTTCAATAATATATTCATGTATATCAAATTCCGGATCTTCACTTAAGTGCTCATACCAATAGATCTGGCTTTCATACTTGAGCCAAGGTGCGGAAGTTATCAGTGCAAACTCACGTCCCGTGAACTTTACAACCTTATCCTTGGTCAGCTTATTGTCCTTAACTAGCTTCCAATAAACCTCATCCAAATTCTGATGAATAATAGTTTGAATAACACTCTTATTGGTTGCTCTAAGAACCTTTTCTGGAAGTTTATTCTTCACAATATGATACTCACCAAAGAGCACGAGAATCTTTCTCTCTGGGTTATTCTTATGATAATTGGCAATAACTCTTGAGGCCTTTTGGTCACGACTTTTTAGAGTTCCCTCTGTGTTGAGGGCCAGTAGGGGAATATTCTCTTTCCGAGCTATTTCAAAGAATTTCTTATAATAGGTCCATGGAAATCTCCATGACTCGGTATAGTTAATAGACTCTAGGAACTCAAGTTCTGTAATATGATTATTGATAAAGTAATCAATATATTTCTGATTCTTAATATGAACGAACTCGAGACCAATCGCAAAGTCATACTGCTTTGAGGTGAGTATCCTCATCAGCCTTTCAAGATTTCGAGTACTCTGATCAAAGGTATGAAAATCTCCAAGATAGATAATGTCGGAGTCTTCTATTGAGCTAAAGAGCTCTTGCATATTAGAGTCGCTGAATTTTCTTTGAGCAGATTTTTGTTGATCGTTTTGGTAGGTTAATAACTGAGCTGAAGGCTTGCCCTCCAAGTTATTGGCCTTGTTCTTAAGATAGCGATAAATACTTTTATGGATTCCTTCCAATGTATTTTTCATAACTTAGTAAAGTTTAGCACAACTCTCAGTTTTATGAATTAAAAATTTGTCCAATGATAATATCGTTGAGTTGTTGATGAGACTCTTTGATTGCTTCTTCTAGTGAGCTTTCAACTTCATTGTGTCTCTCAACAATTGATTTCAGATCACTTGCTGCAGGAAGCTCTAGCGATTGAAGAATTTTAGAAATTTGCACACCTGCCGCATTAGTTAAAATGAACTGAGCAAAGTGAAGAAGTGTATGCTCACCATGCATTGAGAAGAGCTTTGCTGCTTCAGAGTAGAGCTCTAATGAGTGTCCAGTATCTGATTTAACAAGTTTTGTATGTGTCAGAGGAAGATGAATATCATTTCTCTCTCTTAATGAGGCCTCGAGGTAGAGATCTTCATTAACAGGGTAGATTGGATACTTGTCTAGAGTGACAACTTCCGACATGATCGCTGGATTAGAATAATTCACCGCAAGTGAGTCAGAGCTTCCAGACTTAATTTCAGTCAGGGCTTCTTCAACTAGGTACTTAAAGCGTGAAAGAATACAACTCACGTGCCATGGGTACTTCTGCTTAAGAATACTGACCATATTTCTTGAGTTCTTAATTTCTTCTACTAAATTCTTAAGATCTAGTGAAAGAAGTCTCGTCTTATCTAGAGTGAAGATATTCAGGGTCTGAGCGTGGTGCTCAGGTAGAGTATCCGTCTCCATAATAAACTTCGGAACAAGCATGGCCTTAAGCTTAGACTTCGTCTTCTTGAGTCCACCATTGAAAGTCAGTTGGATAATTTGCTTTCCAACACTTGTATCAAAAAACTCTCTAAAGAGATTAATATTGAGGTTTCCAACTTTTGGAATAAGACCAAAATATTGGAAGTAGGCATTTCCATATTCTTCGACTTTGGCCTTAAAGAGATCTGCTGTTGTGAGCTCCACACTAATATCGTGCTCATTTGAGAAGTTTACGATGAGTAGGTATGGGAATCTCTCTTCAGCTTTAACTGCAAGCCCAAGTAGGTCTGAAGTGTAGTTTTCAGACTTTGCAGAAAGACTTTCTACAATGAAGAACTGATCAAATGGGATACACGTTCTTGTTAGCTTCTTAAAGTAGCTAGGGTGAGTAATATTATTTGAGTCACCGTTATTGCTAAGTAGTTTTCCATTTAGGATAGCATCTTGATGGAACTCAAAGAAGATTCCTGGCTCTGTCTCTACTTGGAAAAGAGGTGAGTTAATCGTCTCTTTTGACGTAATGAACTTGTGGAATTCTTCTCTTAGATTACCAAACTTAGAAAAGTGAGAAAGTTGTCCTTGGAAATTCAAACTAAGACATGACTCTTTCTGAAGTTTAGGCATTGTATTTGAGTAGAGGTCCATTCTGTTGTGGAAAACTCTCTTACTAAATACATAGAGATACTTCGCAACCTCTCCCTTTCCTTTTAAGTCTTCAAAGTTCACGCGAGCGTGAAGCTTATACTTATTGAGGAGTCCTTCTACTTTTTCTGAGTGAGAAGGGACGAAGAGTTTTTGGTTAGAAAAGATATACATATAACCATTATTTGCTAACTTCTCACCTGTGTTGTGGATTTGAGTTAATAAATAGTGGTGTGGGTTCTTCTTTGGAAGTTGAGTACAATTAATAACTACGCGGTCATAAATACTCTCATCTGCCTGATCATTATTTGTTGCCGCATCAAAGATCGACATTTGCCCTAGAGCATCAGTTTTTGCCTTGGCATTCTTTTGCTTAAAGAGTGAGCAAATTAATGAAACAGGATTGTGTCCTTGCGCTGCTGACATCTTCACTAGGAAAGTGAGGAATTGAAGTTCCTGACAAACCTTGAGGTAGTCACCAGTTTTAAAGTCTCTTCCTTTAAAGTCTGGGCAGATAACATCTTCCCACTTCTTATTTACGTTATTTTCCTGGGCCAGCCAATGTGAAAGGGCCAGAGAGTTAAGGAACTCACCAGTAAAAAGCGTATTAAGACACTTTGGTTCTGAATCAAAATTAAAATAACCATCGTGGTTTTCAATCCACTCCGGAATATAGATCAGAAGATCATTGATAAAGAGTCCGAAGTTTCTGTTGCTAATAGCATGAGAGAAAATTTCGAAATCTTTGTCTTCAAGTTTAAGACCTAGCTCAACAGGGACTTCGTGATTACAAACTTTGAGGAATTCAACTGAACCTAGCTCAGAGAGAATCGCCGACAGTTTCGTCACGACAGTTGCCATCTCACTAGAAGGTCTAAACCAACTGAAGTGATTATTACTTAAGGCCTCACATCTTAGTTCTGTTGAAGAGGCCTTTTTGAAGAATTTTGCAATGGCCGAATCAGGATTGAGAAGATCAATCGTTGATAATTGCTTCGTTTGAACTTGTGAAAGTAGCTTTAAGAATCTTGTTTTTAAAAGGTAAACATTAACTGCTCTTAGGCAGTAAATATCGAGAAATTTCTGAATCGTCGCTCTATGTGGAGAGTGCTTGTCTAAGTAGTGTGACCAAAAGAGGTTATAGTCATTGATCTCAGATGCATTCAGACATTCGCTTTCAACATAGGCCATGAATTGGTTGTAAACAGTGAGCTTCAGAGTTTTATTTCTAGAAGGGAATGTCTTAACTAGTTTCGAGGCCTCACAGTAGAGTTCTTTGATAATATTTTTCAGTTTGAGGGCATCTTTCGTTAGAAGACTTTCACCTTTCCACTGAGGAATAACGTAATTTCCGATTGAGAATGCTTGTTTTGGGGCAACTTCTTGAGCTTGAGCGGGGCTCTGCTCGTGCACACGGGCTTGCGCCAGAGAATTATTCTCTGGTAACAGCTCATTTTTAGAGGCTGCTGTATTTCCAAGCCAATTAGCGGCCATGAAAGGTCTTTTATTCACCTTACGTCTTCCCCAAATATTTCAAGTGCGAGTTGTGTGTTCTCTATATAATTTCGAGGCGTTAAATATATCTGGAGTGCACGAATTTGTCATGAAAAAATTCAGTTTTTGGACTTTGTGTTGGCCTGTAAGTCTATGTAATTATAGGGGATAAATTTCTTAAAGATTCTTACAGCTATGACGATAAGCAGTATAAGTGGATTTCGCTTATAATGTAAAAGAAAATTTATTTTGGAGAACCCCATGGAAGATAAGCAACTTGAAGATGCGCTAGCTGAAACGATTCAAAAGAGTTTTAATGACTCGGAGTTAGAAGATATTCTCAATGAAATTGAAAACTTAGAGAAAGTATTTTCTGATGAATCTGCTACATCTGAAGGTGGGGACGGTCTTAAATTAGAACAAGCGAAGCCAAACGATCTTCAAGAGGCCATTGACGCTGAAGTTGCGAGTATCGCAAATGAAATGGAAAGTGTTCTCGATGAAAATCCACAAGCTCAAGCCGAAGAGGTATCAATGTCAGATTCAATTGAAACAGAAGAACCAATGATTGAACCAGAGCAAGTTATTGCAGAGGATACTGATGATATCTTCGCCCAAGCTGAAGCTGAAGTTGAGGCCTTAACTGAGCCAGAAGCAGAAGTTACTGCTGAGCCAATTGTGGCCGAAGAAAGTGATGATGAAGAAGTGGCCTTCACGGCTGATGAAATTGCTGCAATCGAAGAATCTGTGGCAGATATGATTGATGAAACTGAAGAAGTTGTTTCAGAAGCGGCTCCAGAAGTGACACAAGATGATGTTATGGACGCAGTCATGGAGCAAATCGAAGCTGATGAAGAGGTGACTGATAATGTTGTTCTCTTTAATAATTCTGAACAAACTGCACCAGCGCCAGCACCAGTTGCATCACCAAGTGCATCAAGTTCACAAGTTGACTTCAATGCAGCCGGTTCAATGGACCTTAATATAAACTTCAATGTTGCAGGGCAATCGGCCAATCTTAAAGTTGAAAATGGCGGTCTGACTTTACATATGAATGGAGTTCAACTAACTATAAGCGAAGAATCTGGATGCTCTGTTCAGATGGATGGTGGAGTCCAATTTACTATTCCACTAGATAAGGCCGGAGCACATAGCGATTCAAAAAAAGACGCAGCTTAAAATTAGGTAATCAATGAGTATTTCAATATTAGGTGGGCATGCTTCTGGGCATGCCCTTTTTGTTCCCAAAGGTGACAGTACTAGACCAACAACGGTAATGCTTCGAAGAAGATTCTTCGATGCACATCAAGACTGTTCGGGTTTAATCTTTGTAGATATTTGTGCTGGAACAGGTGCGATGGGCTTAGAGGCCCTTTCTCGAGGTGCAAGTGAAGTACTTTGCGTCGAGAAGAATAAGCATGTTATCCGTGTTTTGAAATCTAATGCTGAGGCCATTTCTAAAAAAGTGCCTGAAGCCAAAGTTAAAATTGATATGGCAAGTGCTGATCAGTGGCTTGAAAGATTTCTTAGAGTTTATAAAACTTGGGATGAAGAAAAGAGACAGAATACGTATCTCTATATTGACCCACCTTATGAGTTAAAAGATCTTTATAAGAAGTGCCTGACACTTATTAAAGAATCTGAGTTTGAAGGAGTCCTTTGGATCGAATCTGATCGTCAAAAAGGAATACTTGAAAAAGATATCAATTCAGTTGGGTATCAGTTTGCAAAAGTCTACAAACAAGGAACGAGCTTTATTGCGCGTCTTTCGTCTTTAGAGTAAAATTAAGCCTGTAAATTAGAATTTTTAGAAAAGGGTAATTTTATGAAGAAGGCCATGTATGCTGGGACATTTGATCCATTCACAAATGGTCATTCCGATATTCTCAAAAGGTCACTCTCTGTTTTTGATGAAGTGACAATTCTTGTGGCAAAGAGTCCAACTAAGACCCCTCTATTTACTGCTGAAGAGCGTGTTTCAATGCTTAAAGAAGCGTTTGCACATGACTCAAGAGTTCTGGTTGATTCATGGGATGGTCTTATTGTTGATTACGCAAGAAAGAATAATATCGATTGTATTATCCGTGGTCTTAGACCGACTGGTGACTTTGAGGCCGAGTTTCAAATGGCCTCAATGAATAAGAGACTCTATCCAGAAATAGAAACTGTTTTTCTTGTGACAGAAGGGCAGAACTACTATGTCTCAAGTTCACTAGTTAAAGAAATATATAAACATGGAAGAGATATTGGAGAGTTCCTCCCTGAAAAGATTTATGAGTGGCTCCTCAAAAAAGGAAAAGGAAAACTGTGAATTTAGCGAAGAGAATTGAATCAATTGGTGAAAGTGTAACTCTCAAGTTGAATGCAAAGGCCAATCAACTCGCTGAAGAGGGAAAGAAGATTTACAACCTCACAGCAGGACAACTTCCATTTAGACCACCAAAAGAATTTGTCCAAGGAATCCGTGGCGAACTGGATTTTCTAGGAAGTTTTCAATATAGCCCTGTTGCAGGTGATAACAAATTAAGAGAAAAGATTCTCGATTACTTTCAATTGTCTAGGGGAGTGAACCTCGAAGATGTTGACTGTGATTTTGCCACGATTGTTGGTAATGGTGGTAAGCATGTTATCTCAAATATTTTTGCGACACTGGTAAACCCTGGAGACGAAGTTGTTCTTATTGCTCCTTATTGGGTTTCTTATCCTGAAATGATCAATATTTATGAAGGACAAACAAAGATTGTAAAAACTGATATTTTCAATGCTTTCACTCCTTCTTTGGAAGATATTGATAATGCTATAACTGATAAGACTAAGGTCATCGTTATTAATAGTCCTAATAACCCATCGGGAAATCACTATAGTGATGAATGGATGAAAGACTTTGCAAAACTTATGCAAAAGTACCCAGATGTCTTTATCATTAGTGATGAGATTTATTTTGAGCTTAACTACTTTGATCCCGCGCCGACTTATTTCTACCAACATGATTCGTCTCTTTTAGAAAGAACAATTATCGTTGATGGCATTTCAAAGAACTTGGCCTCAACTGGTTTAAGAATTGGATATGCCATTGGTAATAAAGAAGTGATTCAGGCAATGTCTAAGATTCAAAGTCATACAGCTTCAGGTTCATGCTCTCTCATTCAAAAAGCTCTTCTGAAATTTGATATGTCTCAAATTAAAGAGTACTTAACTCCAATTAAGAATCATCTAAGAGATAATTCTCTCATCGTGAGAGAGAAGTTTAGAGAAGCCAAGCTTGATAAGTGTTGGTATCAAACTCACTCGGCCTTCTACTATATGGTCGACTTTTCTCAATGCCCAGTTATTGAAAAACATAGAAAGGGTGAGGATGATAAAACGGACTATTCTTCTCTGTTATGTGAGGAAATTCTTGATAAGTACGGCGTTGCTATGGTGCCTGGGGAGGCCTTTGGAACACCTAACTGTGCGAGAATTAGTTTAGTCCTACCAAAAGATAGCTTTGATGAGGCCATGGGTAGAATCATCGAATTCTTAGTAGGTTAGTCTTACCGTCTTAAATAAACTTTCCATATATAGGATACTATAGCCTAGGTACGTGAAGTACCTAGGAGTAGTGGATGGTTTTACTCAGAAAAATAATTACTTGTATTTCACTTTTTACACTTACACTTTCATGCGGAAAATCTGCTGATGAAGTGGCTGAAAGTCGTATGGTCTCAGTGGAGAAACTTCTTACAGATGGAAACTGTTCAGAGGCCTTATCTAAAATCAATTCATTCCCGGCAAGGCCTGAAGATGCGCGCTATGTGAAGCTTAAGGCTTCTGCTTATGCTTGTAAGGCAGACTATACAACAGCAAGTTTGATTACAGATCTTAAAGACCTATTTAGTGCAGGGGTTAGTGCTAACTTTATTAGTTCATTGACAACTATGAGCTTGGCGCAAACCAATGATGGACCAATCAATTCATCATATACAAATCTCTATACAGCCATTGAGGCCCTTCTCTTTTCAGGGGATACGGCAACAACAGAGAATCCTACCGCTTCAAATAGAATTGCAGACTTTAATACTACTGAAGCTGATGAGATAAACTCTTATCTTTTTTACCTACTTCTCACAGAAATGGGGAAGTACTTTTACTATTATGGTGATACCGATAATACTGGGGCCAAGGGTGGAAAAGGAAATCATCTTTGTCTCATGAGTTACGATAATGTTGGAAATATTGCGGCTATTTTAGGGGCCGGTGCAACGGGGAGTTGTACTGCAACTGGACAGTCTGGTTCTCCAGATTTGAGAGCTAGTGCAGCAGCATCTATTAACGTTAATCGTGCCTGCCAAGGGATCGTTCTCTTCAATAATTTCTACGATACTTTCCCAAATATTGCACTTGGAAGTTTAAGTGGTGTTGATCTTTCATCACTTCAAACAGTATTGGATACTGGATTTACAACGCTTCTGTCGGTCGGAGGTCTTACAGATTCTTCAATCGTTGATATGAGAAGTGTCGAGCTTTGCGAGTCACAATTTGCAACGAATACAGATGATATTCAAATCTACTTTGCGAATGTTTTTGAAACACTACACAGCTTATAGGATAGGAACTGAGAACACTTTTTTTACTTCTATTTAGTTTTACCACTCTGGCTTCTGAGATTGTATATCTCGGAAGAAGTGTTCGTGCTTCATTAATGGGGGATGCTTGGACGGCCCTTTCTAATAATGACGAAATGACTCTCTTTTATAATCCTGCAAGTCTTGGTGGAAATAACTCAGTAAGTTTCTATCCTTTGAATATGAGATTAGGTGTGACGAATGCACTTGATGATATGGATCGCTTTAAAAACTTTCCAAAGAATGATCCGGACGCAATTGTTGATAGGCTTATTGGTTTTCCCATTTATGCCGAAGCATCTGCTTACCCAGGTCTTAAGATGATGAGATTTGGTTTCAACCTCTTCGCTTCAAATAAGTTAAGTCTTAACTTGAGAAATAGAATTCACCCTTCATTTGAAATTGATTATCGCTATGATCGTGGTTTTGCCGCAGGTTTTGCTTTTAATATTCTTGGGGGAGTGAGTGCTAAAGGTAAGAAGCTTGGAAGTGGTAAGCGCCTCTCTGTTGGATATAACTTAAAGTATATTCGAAGAGAGGGTGTAAGAGGAGAGTTTGATGTTTTCGGAACAGGTCTGCTTGGGAAGATCAATAGTGGTTTCCAAAACATTCAAGATATCAAAGATGCCTTTGGCTTTGCTGAAGGTAAGGCCTTCGGACACGATCTTGGACTTGAGTTTGCAATTGGAAATGGAACTTCTGAATTTGTCTCAGGGCTCTCTGTTTTAAATGTTGGTGATATCTATTTTAGAAAGCTCTCAAAAGGAGAGGCCGATGTCCCAAGACAAGAGATGTATGTGAATGCTGGCTTCGCTTTTAAACAAGACTTTAAAATTGTGGATTACGCACTTTCAATGGACTTAAAACCAATCAATCTTCCTATTCCTGTCGCAAGGATGATTCATTTAGGGGCGATGGTTAATATTCCTTTCTTTTCTTTCTATGGAGGAATGAGCGAAGGTTATATTAGTTATGGTGCAGAAGTGAGATTCTTCCCATTTAAGCTCATCGCTGGGTTCTATGATGTAGAACTCGCCTCTGAATATAAAGAAGAAGCAGGGAAAAGGGCGATCATTTACCTCAGTTTCTTTGATGCCGAATTTGACATCTTCTGACATTACACTCTGCCCAATAGGGATTCCCGACTTTATTTATAGACAGTTAGTTTTTTAATACCCTAAAATTATTAGTGTGGAAAATTTATTTCCATCTATGTCACGGAGGGCATGTTGAGAAAAACATTCGTTTTGGACACAAACGTAATTCTATTTGATCCTATGGCCATTTTTAAATTCTCTGATAACGATGTGTTTATCCCACTCGTTGTTGTTGAAGAAGTTGATCGTTTTAAGAAAGATCAAAACGAGAATGGTAGAAATGCTAGACACTTTTCAAGACTAGTTGATGAGTTGAGACAGAAAGGCTCTCTCATGAAAGGTGTGGATCTTGATAATGGTGGGACGCTGATTATTTCAGTTGATAAGAAATTTGATAATGTTCACGAGGCCATTGATTTAAGAATTAATGATAACCTAATTCTAGCTTCGGCTCTTGCTCTTAAAGACGCAGGGGAAGATGTTCATTTAATCACTAAGGATATTAACTTAAGACTTAAGGCAGATATTCTTGGATTAACAGCAGAAGATTATGGAATGAAAGATGTAAAGCTAGAAGAGCTTTACTCTGGATACCGCTATCTTCCTGTTGCAAAAGAAAAGCTTGATGAGTACGAAAAGAATCGTTTCCTCATGCTTGAAAATGCAGAAGAGTTAGAAATTCATCCAAATGAATATTTAATTGTTCATGAGGAAGGAAATGAAAGAAGAAGACTTCTTGGAAGATATAATAAGCAAAAGCTAGGAATTGTTCCTCTTATCCCAATGAGAGAAGGTATTTGGGGAATTTACCCAAAGAATATGGAGCAGCAGTTTGCACTAGATGCTCTTCTTAATGATGATATCAAACTTGTTTCTCTTGTTGGTAAGGCCGGAACAGGTAAGACTCTCTTAGCTATTGCAGCTGGACTAGAGATGACGATTAATCAAGAAAAGTACTCACGTCTTCTCGTTTCTAGACCAATTCAGCCAATGGGGAAAGACCTTGGTTATCTTCCTGGAGATGTTAATGATAAGCTTGGTCCTTGGATGCAGCCTATCTTTGATAATATGGACTTTCTCTTTGATCAAAGAAGAGCTGGTACTAATTCTTCTTATGAAGACCTAATGGATCACGGACTCCTGCATATTGAGCCTTTGACTTATATTAGAGGTCGTTCAATTCCAGGGCAGTACTTGATTGTTGATGAGGCCCAAAACTTATCTCCACACGAAGTTAAAACGATTGTAACTCGTGCAGGTGAGGGAACAAAGATTGTTCTAACAGGTGACCCTCAACAGATCGATAGTCCTTATCTCGATGAGATTAACAACGGACTTGCTTACGTTGTCGAAAGACTAAAGACTGAAGAAATTATTTCTCACGCGACACTTACAGTTGGTGAGAGATCGATGCTATCTGAAACAGCATCGAAACTTCTATAATCGGTTAAGAAGAAAATGGCACACTCTCAGAGAAACTTTCTTAGGGCACCTGTTAACGATGAGATTCTCTATCTCTGTGATGGTTATGTTCTAAAAGGTATGTGTTCAAATATCTCTGAGGGTGGTGTTCTTCTTAGTCAGTTGGGAAAAGTTCCTGAACAAAAAGAGTTTTCTGTTCTTATTCCGCTTATTCAGTACCCAGAGTTTTCTAAAATTGGTCCTCAGAAAATAATCTCTGTCGAGAGATCTTCTTTTGATATCGAGATCATTAGGGCCAAGGTCAATGTGGTAAGAAGCTTTGAAGGAAAGAGCGAAGTTGAAAAGATCCTTATTAAAAATATAGGTGCACAGTTTGTGACATTAACTGGGGCAGATAAGGTTTTAATTGTGGATTTTGTTAATACCTTCACGAAGAACCTCATTCACTTACTCACTCTTTTTGAATCACAGTCATCTAAAGGTGCCAATATTTCTTATATTCGCAAAATTGCCGAGCTTCTAGGTTATGACGGAGGAGCTAAACTGCCTTTGTTGAGACAGCGAGTTCTTCATGATTACCAGTCCTTAGAGTCTCTATAGATCATTGTAAACAGCCTGCGTCTTATTGGGCTTGAAACAACTTGAATTAATTCTTCATTAAACTATTTTTAGTGTAAAATGATCTGGTGTTAATGCTTGCAACGACTAAGCATCGCGAATATGCCATTAATCATTTTTTGGCCGTTTCGTTATTGCTCTTCTATTACTTCTTCTTTGACCACTTAGGTTTATTTCCCAATGTGCTTTTCACATTGAAGGCCTTAATTGTCGTCGACTCGATTTTTGGAGTTCTCTTCTTCTTTAATGTTTTTGGTAAGAAGTTAGATCTATTCTATGCCATTTCCGCAATGATAGAGGCGTCTGTTTGGATGATTTATCCCTTAAGTGACAATCTCTCTGCTCACTCTTTGATGTGCTATATGGGTGGGGTTATTATTCTCTGTCTCCACTTGCAGTTAACTAAAGTCCGTTATGTTTATATTTACTTTATAACAATTCTAGCGGCAGTTCTCTATATTGGAGATCTAAGAGTTGGGACAATGGTTCTAGGGCATGTTCTGATTGCTTGTTTCTTAACGATTGAGATTATTCGCTTTAAGACTGCCTCTGAAAGAATTAGTAAAGAAAACGAAGTCCTAAGGGCCAAGCTACACAATAAGAATTACTTCTCCCATCATTTATTTAACCCCTTAACGATTATCAAAGGAATGCTGATTCAAGAGGGAATCCCTCGAGAAAAGGCCAGGGAAAGTATTAAGAACTGTTTAGATAGAATGAATAATGTGATGTCTCAGTATGACTATTCTGAGGAGCATATTGTGAGTCGTAATAGAATTGAGTGGACTGAGAAAAAGAAGTTTGAGTCAATGACTTCAAGTGTTGGTATATCAATTCTTATTATCTCTATTCTCTATGCAACAAACTTTACTTTTAAGACACTTAGTGATGGCTTTCACTATAATGTAATCCCTTCGATTCTTATTATCATTCTCTCAGGTCTCTTTTATTTCTTTATCGATATAGAGAAGAGCCAAAAGAAGGTTCTCTCAAAACTGGTTTACTTTCTCGTTCTTTATCAAATTTTAATGGGAGTTGAGTTCTATTACACTTCTAGAGACAATATTGCTTTAGGCGTCTTTCTTGCCGGACTTATTTTCTCCCAGTCGATTTCATTTATCGACAAAAAGAAAGTCACAATATTGATCTCTCTGAGTGCCTTCGCTATCTCTTTTGTGATTAAGGATTTTTATTATACCATCATGTTTGTGGCCTTTATTCTCTATTATGCCAAGGTTGTTATTGGCTCAAAAATGATTAGTCAAAAATTTGAAGAGGAAATCGCACTTAATGAAAGGATGCGTGCGGTATATGATGAGTACCGCACAAAAGCAGATCAGATTATTCCTACATTTAATGAGCTGGATAAAGAATTAAGGCATTATCTCGAAAATATGGATGATTCTAATGATTTAGAGAAGTATGTGATACACGACAGAATTGAAGAACTTATTTTAAAGGTTCGTGAAGATTAACTGTCACAAAAACGTTGAACCTATCACTTACTAAGAAAGAATCTTAGGAGGTTAGATGAAAGCGTTACTACTTATTTCTTCATTATTATTTTCCATGGCCTTTGCCAAAACTGAGAAATGGCAAATTGACCAGGCCCATTCTAAGGTTGTTTTGAAACTCCCCACTTAGTAATTCCACAGTAGAAG
>NZ_AUNJ01000366.1 GCF_000447775.1 Bacteriovorax sp. DB6_IX | reverse complement strand
CTTTATTTCAATCATAAGATCAGGGTTATGAACATCAACTTTAAAGTGAGTATTCTTTAAAACGCCAGTTGCCACATAGCGATTAATGTCATTAGACACCATCGAGAATCTCTTATTCACTCTCTTGGCCTTAACTTTAAAGGTCTTAAACTCTGTTTGAAGCTTGAGTTCCTTAACAACTAGTTCAACAACTTTATCCATATCAAGTTCAACGCGACGTACTGGTTGGATAGAATTTAACCCTGGAAGGTCTTGAAGTCGTGAAATTAACTCTTCAGAAA
>NZ_AUNJ01000365.1 GCF_000447775.1 Bacteriovorax sp. DB6_IX | reverse complement strand
CNTAGTTCTCTATACTGGAGAATTAATCCTGGAACTTCATTTATATTTTGAGAGTCTAATTCCTCTAGAACGGACGAATCCGTTGAGAAACCTGTTTTTGTTTTCTTAACAATTGGAAATGATAGTTCATTGAATAAGAACTCACCTACCTGCTTAGGAGAATTAAGATTGATTTCATTCATACTATATGAATTAATCTTTTGCTGAATAGAGTCCAGTTTCCCTTGAAGCTCTTCTTCTAACTCTTTTAGAAAGTCCTTGTTCAGTCTAATCCCTTCAAACTCCATCCTAGTAAGAATTTCAAGAATTGGACGGTCGAGATTATAATAAATATCTTCAAGTTCTTTTTCTTTTAGTTCCTTAACAAGATCTTGTCCTACACGGTAGACTGCAATAGCACGTAAACCACTATATTTTGCGGCTGCTTCTGTATCGAGACTTGTAACAAATGGGTTCTTCTTATCAAGCTTAACAAGAGAAATATTTACTGAACTCGCAAGACTATCAATTGAGTGATTTAGGCCAGGATCAGCGACATAGTGCGCCTGAACAACATCAAAATTCTGGGCCTTATACATTAGAGAGTTTCTAAATAGGTATGAAATATCTCTTTTAGAATGCTCAGAATATACTGTTAGCTTATCGTTATTCCAGATTTTTTCATATAACTCATTAAAATTATCTTCATTTACAGCAATATAATGAGAGGAGACGTCATCAAATGAAAGACTCATTGAAACGAGTCTTCTATTAATAATGTCATCAGAGTCATATTCCGTTTGAACAGCAACTCTTTGCGCATCTGTTAATAACTTCAGGAGTTGAGAATATTTTTCTGAGTTATCAACAACCTCATGCTTGAACATATCGTCCAAATTAGGTGCTTCACCATTTTCCATCTGTTCCGCTTGGGCCATTTGATACTTAAGATCTTCCATTCTCTTGATCATTGTATTAAATCCAAGATCTTTTAAGAAATTGATTAAACTATCATTTGGATAGAAATTAATTTCTGTTTCTTCTGCCTCAAGTCCCAAATTAACGTCGGTCACAATTTTGATAAGGTCTCTTGAAAGTAACCCCTCATCTAAATGCTCAGAAAATGCTGTCGTTAATTTCTTTCCTTTAAATGTATCTTTTACTTCGATACACTTATCAAGTGAGCCATGTTCAGCTAAGAGCTTAGCCGCTCCCTTTGCTCCTATTCCCCTCATTCCTGGAATATTATCTGAAGTATCACCTACCATTGAGAGGTAATCTACAATTTGATTTGGCATGACACCCATTTTTGCCATAACACCATCAGCGTCATAAATAACGTCTTTCATCGTGTCGAGCATTTTAATATTATCCCCAACAAATTGCATAAGGTCTTTATCACCAGAGGCGATGAGAATCTCATCAAAGTTATCCTTCCATTGAGTTACAGCACTTCCGATAATATCATCGGCCTCATAATTATCATCAGCAACATTCTTAAGACCCATTTCATCAATAAGTCTTTTAATGAGAGCAAACTGTGGAACTAAATCCTCTGGTGGTTCACTTCTATTTGCTTTGTAGGCATCATACATTTCATTTCGAAATGAGCCTCCAGATGTATCTCTTGCAAGTAGTATATGGGTTGGTCGATACTTCGAAAGAATCTTTAGAAACATTGATAGAACACCATGAATTGCATTCACTGGGGTACCATCTGGTGCTGTTAAAGGCCTAACAGCAAAGAAAGCTCTAAAGATAAAGTTGGAAACATCAACGACGATTAATCTTGATTTTTGCGACATGTAACAAATCTCCCTTATTTGACACACAAATGTACCTTGATTTATAGGTCTTGTTAAGCTTTGAGAAGGGGAAACTATGGACACTGCATCAAAAATTCAAAAGTACGAAAACATAACAAAGCAGATACTCGCCGTTGTAGAAGGCGAAGAAAACCATGTTGCTAAAATGGCCACAATCTCTTGTCTCTTAAAGGCTGAGTTTCCATATTACTATTGGTGCGGTTTTTATATCGTAGATCCATTAAAACCTGATCAACTTGTCATTGGGCCATATCAAGGAACAATGGGTTGCTTAAGAATACCATTCGGAAAAGGTGTCTGTGGAACAGCTGCTAAAGAGAAGAGCACTCAAGTTGTTGAAGATGTCCATGCTATTGCTAACCACATCGCTTGTGATGCTGCGAGTACCTCAGAAATTGTTGTTCCAATTATTCGAGATAATAAATTACTTGCTGTTTTAGATGTTGATAGTACAGAAGTAGCTTCATTTGACGATACTGATAAAAAATATCTTGAAGAGCTTCTAAAGCGCGCTTTTACTTAGTTTCAGCCGTAGGTTCGAACCAACTAGATTTACGCTTCTTTATTTGAGTCAGTGTATCATCATTGGCCATAACTGTTGTATCTGCCATAACGTCACCTAGGCGGTGTCCAGAATCTAATTTATAGAGTAGGTAAACCTCTAGGGCCAAGACTGGAACTCCAAGAATGAAGGCAATAATCCAACCCCAAATTGGAATGATGGCAAAAAAGAGAGGGATGATAATTGGTAGGTTTCTAATAAATGACTGCTTAACCGAACATGGACTTCCATCTTCAAGCGAAATGACTGAAAAGCCAATGAACTTCTTCCCTACCGATTGTCCGTTTTGAATCGCATCTGCAAAGGTCATATAAATGAGTGAAAGTATGATCCCACCTGGATAGAAGAATATCGACAAAACTAGAACAATGAACATGTCTATAGCTTTTGCTAAGAGTCTCGAAAAACGAGCGACTTTAATTGCTGATTCTAATAAATACTTTCTATCCATAATTTCATTCTATCCTATTGAATATAAAGAG
>NZ_AUNJ01000364.1 GCF_000447775.1 Bacteriovorax sp. DB6_IX | reverse complement strand
GAAGTAGATACTTTTCTATAACAAAGAAAGAAATGTCATCTAGTTTTTGAAGTTCAGCTTGATCCCGACAGAGTTTACAGAGCTCATCAAATGACTCTTCAAAACCACCTTGTCCAATTAGTGAGTAAAGCCTCTCATGCGAAAAGTTGTCAAATAGACGATCATTTCCCATAACAAATGGATAGCCTTTCTTTGTCGAGATCTTAGAGCTAGACT
>NZ_AUNJ01000363.1 GCF_000447775.1 Bacteriovorax sp. DB6_IX | reverse complement strand
GATCATATGAGTTGTTTCTAAGATCTTTGATAGGATATAGGCCTCTGGCCAAATTTTATCTTTCTTTAAATAAAATTTCCCTTCTTCTGACATTCCTTGACTAAAGAATTGATTTCTTCGTCTCCAAGTTTGATCCATTTCTAAGTTAGCACGATATTCAATAAGGCTTCTTAAAAGCTTAAATAGTTCCACGATGACGATTGAGAGAACGACGCGATCCTTTCTTTGCAAGGAAGTTGAGGCCATATTGTTAATGACATCTACCAAAGAGAAAAAGTTCTGAGTACTCTTAAGTTTCGTGGTCCTATTTGTCTTATTCTTATGAAGTTCTTCTAAGCTCTCTAATGCATAGATTCCGATTAAAGGGATAAAGTAAGAAGGTTTTACAAAGCGACTAATACTATAGAGAAAGGGAATAACACCAATCATAGCTATAATCGTTAAAGAAAAAGAAATAAATGACGTTATCTGAAACCAAGGGTGCTGAACATTAATGAGATGAGAAATAATAATAAAGAAATTCGTTAATAGAGCATAGCTCACTCCAAGAATCGTCAAGGGGTGAGATACAAATACTCTTGCAAGTCTTGGGCTATAGAGGTTAGAGGTTAGGGTGATAATTAAGGCCATCGCCGTGATCAGTGCCATGAAGAAGGCGTTGACCGTACGATTGTCGCGGCCAGGGAATTGATACCCATTATTTGAAAGTCATTATCTATCCATAGTATAAGTCCAATCAGGCCAATTGCGATACTCAAAGCAATTGCTAAAAATATGAGCTTGGTCGATGACCTCTTTAGCCTTAGCATGGTTCTCTCTCATCTCATTTCTACGCAATCTTGTGAAGATATTCTTTAATCTTACTATTGAGAATGTCTCCTTTAATTGGTTTTGTAATGACGCTATCTGCTCCTAACTCTATTAAATCATTCTTTGTTTGTTCATCGTAGTGAGCAGTGATACAGATTATAATTGGCCTCTTTAACTTCTTATTTCTTTGAACATAGCGAATAAGGTCTTGGCCAGAAATCTTTGGCATAATGACATCCATGAGAAGTATATCAACTTCATCCTCTTCTAGGATCTCGATCGCATCTTGTCCATCAGATGCCTCTGAAACTTCAAGTCCCATATTATTCAGTTTCAGTGCTAGTAGGAACCTGACATCCTCACAATCATCCACAACAAGAATATGCTTCTTCATAAGGAATACCTCTGAGAATTAGTATACTCCTTTGGTCAGATGGACTTATGAAAGAATCTTTATTTTCTCAAAGATTATAGTGTTCTTAAGAATATGTTCAACAATTAGCTGTTTTTGTTGAACTCTTAAGTTTTTTTAGAATGAACTCACAAGTTGTTGAAAGTTTAATAACGTTGTAAAATGTGGTCATGAGTGGAAAAAGTTTACTTGTCGTAGATGATGAGTCAATGTTCTTAGATTTAGTTGAGCAATGTGTAGAAGATGACTTCGAATCAGTTGTTAAGGCTTCTTCTATTGAAGAGGCTAAAGATAAGCTGATGGAAAGAATGTTTGATGCAATCCTTGTCGATATCGATTTGTCTGATGGAAACGGCGCTGAGATTATCAAATATATCAAAGATTGGAAGCCTTGTGATAATGATGGAACACCAATTATTGTCATGAGTGGGCTTATCAATGAGCAGTTTGAAAAAAAGTTCAAAGATAAGTTCGCAGGGATATTAGCAAAGCCATTTAAGCCAGGTGATCTTCAAGCAAAGTTATTAATTGCTTTAGGAAAGACTAAAAGAAGAAAAGCAGCTGATTTAAATTTGACTTCGGATAAACCTACTGTGAGTGCCGAGCGGCCTTTAGTTGAAGAAAAAACGCAGAGTAAGGCACCAGATAAGAAAATCCAGATTAAATTTCAAGAAGAAGAAATCTCATTGGATATCTTTGACCCTGAGGTAAATGCACCTTTTAAAATTGAGAACCTTGGAAAGAGAGTTGACTCTATTCTCAAGAAGAAAATTCAGCAAAATACGAAGCTTAAAGAACTCTTTAAGAAGATTACAGTCAATAGAGATGATCCTTATATGATGAATCATATTGGTCTTCTCATAAATATTACGACTGGTATTTCTAAACAGATGGACTGGGGGAGTGAGCAAACTCTTGAGAAATTTATCTTGGCCTCATATCTTCATGATATCTCTTTGGGAGATAATACAAAGCTGGCCAAAATAAATAGTAAGAAAGAAATCGAGGACGCGACGGATTTATCGACCGAAGAAAAGAAGCTTGTTGAGTTACATAGCTTAGCGAGTAAAACCCTGATCGAGAATAAGAGAGAGATACCTCAAGATGTTCATACAATCATTGAGCAACACCATGAACTCCCTAATGGACGTGGTTTTCCAAATGGTATCGATCATAAGAGGATTACACCTCTATCTTCAATTTTTATCGTTTCTCATTTACTTGCAGATTACATCATCTCTGATCCAAATTGGTCTGCGGATAAATTTGTAATGAAATATAAGACTCTTCAAAAAGGACCTCACTTTAGAAAGGTTTTAAGTGTTTAAATGAATTGAGATAAATGTGAATAAAGTTTTTCTATTAAGTCTTTTAATTGTCTTTCTTTACTGCTTAGAAGTTTTCTTTCCGCTGAGAAAGAGACAATTTAATCGTCCTACTTTTCAGCATGGTATGATTAATATTGCGATTATTTTTTTGGGAACAATCTTAGTTAAAATCGTCAACTTTACGCTGCTCTACTATTCAATAGATCTCTTTCAATTTAAGTATTCGTTGATTTCGGTTTTAGGAATTGGTGGGGTAGGAGCGAGTCTTTTTACAATTATTCTTTTTGACTTCTTGATATGGTTTCAGCATCTCATTTCTCATCATGTCCCATTTTTTTGGCGCTTTCATCGAGTTCATCATTGCGACGATTTTCTTGATACATCTTCTGGTCTAAGGTTTCATCCCTTTGAGATAGTTGCTTCACTACTATTCAAATTTGTATTGATTCTAGTCATAGGTATTTCACAAGCAGACTTTTTAATCTTTGAATTTCTTTTAACTAGCTTTGCCTTATTCAATCATTCAAATATCAAACTCCCTAACTCTTTGGATCGAGTCTTGTCGTTAGTGATTGTGACTCCAAATGTTCATCAAGTCCATCATAGTAAAAGAAAGAGTGAAACAAACTCAAATTTTGGTTTTAATATTGTACTTTGGGATAGGATCTTTGGAACTTATAAAGATTTTTTTAAGGTGGAAAACCTTGAAATTGGCCTTGATGATATTACTCCTCAACAGGCCAATTCCCTGAGTTTTCTTTTGTTGTGGCCTTTACGCCGCAAGTGAGTCCGAATAGTGCTCGGCATTTGATTCATACCAGAGCCAGCTTAGCTCATAGTCATCGTAGCACTTAACAAGTGAATAGATGACACAGTCTTCTACTTCACTGTCGCTCAACCATGGGGCTTGTTCTTTTTGTAGCCAGGTAAGCATTTTCCAATCACTTTCAACATTTTTTGAGTCCATAATTTCTGCGACTCTTTCTAATACTTTAGAATTCATTTTTAACCTCCTGCTTCCTGCTTAGGCTTATCGGAATAATAGATTATCCGTTAAGAATAGGTATAGTATTATAATACAATATAACCGAATTTGGAGATAAGTATTGGATAATAATGATAGAAAAATTATATATGCCTCACGTTGCTGATAAAGTAAAATGGCCGACAAAATTGCTAATGATCTTCAATCAAAAGAGGGCGACTTAAGGCGGAGTTGTCACAGATGAGAAGCAAATGAATCATCTCTTTGTCGAAAGGGAGGAAGATCTTCCCTTTGCTATTGATTACTTTCGTGTTCAATTGGGGCAACCTCCTGAAAGGGAGATGCCTGAAGAGTGGGCCGCAATAAAGAGACTTCCTCTAGGTAATGTCACCTTTTCTATTCTTGCCATTTGTATTTTGGTTTTTGGACTAGGATGGCTCCTTAAGATGACTGATATATATGAGTTGTTGATGTTTGGTCCTAGACAGAGGGAGTTGACTTTCGAGTTCATCCGTAATGGTCAGTATTGGAGAGTTATTACTCCGGCCTTTATTCATTTTGGTTTTTTACATGTCCTTTTCAATTTATTGTGGTGGAAGGATTTAGCAAATATTTTAGAAAATACAAAGGGACCTATTTTTCTATTGGCTTTCTTGCTCTTAAGTGCTGCTATTCCAAATACTTTACAGGCCGTAATGACTGGGGCGAATTTTGGAGGACTATCTGGAGTCGTCTACGCACTACTTGGTTATCTATGGATTTATAAAGTGGTGAACCCAAAAGCTGAATATGGACTACCTAAGACTGATATTCTTTTAATGATTGGTTGGTTTGTTCTGTGTTTATTTAATGTCTTTTCTTTTGGGGTGGCCAATTGGGCACATGGAGGAGGACTTGTTTTGGGAATGGTTGCAGGAGCTGTCTACGGATTCTTAGATAGAAAGATTATTTCGAGGCCGGAGATCTAAGTTTTTCGAAATCTCCTTCGAGTATCTTTGATGACTTCTTATCCTCTTGTATTGGAAAATTTCCATAACTAAGATTCTTGTAGAGTAACTCATCAGGAGTGAAATAGATTGGTCTTATCAAACTACTATGATGGGGATTTTGGTGGTAGGGTTTAGACATTGAATCTTCGACCTTGTGACAATTCACAGCGATTGGTCCCCATTTACCATTTAAGTGGTCACATTTAATAATCAGTTTTGCATTTATCGAAAACTGCATGAGTCCAATGATAATAATGATCAATGAATTAATAAACTTCATATCTTATTTTAGCTTAGAGATGTGAAAGAACTCTGAATAATGACTAAGAATTTTTAAAAATTGATCTGGTCTTTTGAAAGTCTTAAAAACTGGCCAGGTTCAAGATCCGTTGGCATCGATACCTTACCAATGGCCACACGAATGAGTCTAAGAGTAGGATGACCAATTTTAGCACTCATTCTTCGCACTTGTCGGTTCTTGCCCTCTGTGATTTTGATCTCTAGCCAACAAGTTGGAATAGACTTTCTTTCTCGAATTGGAGGAACACGATCAGTAATATTCTCCGTCATTTCCTCTGGAAGAATACGAACTTTGGCCGGCCTTGTTCTATGACCGCCTTTAATTGTCACTCCCTGTCTCAATTCTTTTAATGATTCTTCACTTGGAATATTTTCAACTTGAATCCAGTATGTCTTTTCTTTATGAAACTTTGGAGAAGCAAGCTTATTTGAGAGTTCTCCATCATTTGTAAGTAGAAGTAGTCCTTCACTATCTTTATCTAGTCTTCCCGCTGGATAGATATTCTTTGGTAATTCAAAGTCACAAAGCGCTCTTTCTTCAGCGGTTTGCTTTGTGAACTGACATAGGACATTGTAGGGTTTATTAAAGAGAATATATTCTTTCTTTGTGCTCTTGTCGTGAGTTGATTGACTTTCACCTTGTAGCCCTTCTATTGAGTAGGGAAAGGGTGATTCTATTTTGATCTCTTTTTCCAAAATAGGATCAAAGAATGAGAAGTAATAAGCATGAAGAATCTGTCCTTGAATGCCATATTTCTTATTCATTTTCTCATCACCATAGAGGTCATCCCCCAGACAAGGAAAGCCTTGTAGTGATGATTGAACTCTTATTTGATGCATTCTACCCGTCACTAATTCGAATTCAACAATACTTAATTCAGATTTTTCTTCGATTAGTTGGTACTTTGTTATAGTCTTGGCCCCGCCCGATTTTACCGGCACCATCTTTTCAACTCTCTTGACTCTCTCTTTCTTGAGAAAGTGCTCAATTTGGGAGGAGCTTTGAGGTGGCTTATTAAGGCATATTGCACGATATTTTTTGATTGCCTTCCTGTCTTTAAAGACTTCAGCTAATACGGGATTGGCCTTCTTTGTTTTGGCAAAGAGAACAATTCCTGATGTGTGAACATCAAGTCTGTGATGAAGAGCAAGATAAGGTTCTTTCTCTAGTTTTTCTCTTTGTTTAAGGAAGCTTTTTAGCGCACTGAAAAGGTTGGGACGGTTAGGGTCCAATGTTTGGTGAACTGGCCAGCCCTTTTTTTTATTGAGTGCGATATAGTTGTCATCTTCATAGAGAATATCTTTAGCACTTATTCTTATATTTATGGTCTTTTGGGCTTTCTTCACCCTGTTAATATATATTATAATGCCTTTATGGAAAAGCCGAATGCACCATCGTGTGAAAGAAATAAAGAGCCTATACTTGAAGTATTTCGCAAGTATATTGATATAAATAAAGAACCATACCGTATCTTCGAAGTGGGAAGTGGAACTGGTCAGCATGCATGCTTCTTTAGTGAGCAGTTGGACAATGTGGAGTGGACGACTTCTGATCTTGCTGAAAATCATGCAGGGATTAGAAGTTGGATTTCTGAGTCTAAGAAGAATATTCATGGTCCAGTTGAATTTGAAGCAGGTAAGGGCCAGATTGATCTCTCAAAGTATCAGGCCGTATTTTCAGCAAATACTCTTCACATTATGGGTTGGAAATCATGTAAGACTCTCTTTAAAGTTTTAGGTAAGACAATGAAGACCGATGCTCTGGTATTCTTCTATGGTCCTTTTAACTATCTTGGAAAATACACAAGCCCAAGTAATGAAGAGTTTGATAAGTGGTTAAAGGAGAAGGGAAGCCATATGGGGATTCGCTCATTCGAAGATGTCACAAATAATATGGCAAAAAATGGATTCTTCTTAAAAGAAGATATTGAGATGCCTGCAAATAATAGGGTTCTTGTTTTCGAGAAGTCGTAGTTGTGCAAAGCTCTGGTTTAGAAAAAGAAATTCTGGTTAAAATCGCTAATTATAAAATGCCATTTGGTAAGTATAGTGGAAGAGCTCTCATTGATCTTCCTGAGCACTATGTCGTTTGGTTTTATAATAAGGGGTTGCCTAAGGGGGAGCTCGGCGAACTCATGGGCTGGCTCTATGAAATTAAACTCAATGGTCTAGAGTCTTTAGTTCGCCCTCTCAAGAATGATATCAATTGATACCTTATCTAAGAGTCTAAGAATAAAATATTCATTAATATATGATGGCGCATAGTTAAGATTTGTGACAATACTGATCTTCCCATTTTGATAAGATACATTGTGAAATCTTGGTGTTTGAGAGTCGATAAATTCAATATCTAGCTCTAGAATCTGTTGATAAATATCTTCTACAGTCTTCTCTTGCACAGAGATTCCGTTTTCCGACATCCATAGTGGAAGAACGTGGGCAATGGCCTCTTTTGTGTACTCTTCAACGAAGAGAACTTGTGCAGTTTTATTTGTTTTTGCAGCAAGTACGTTTAGCGACATGAGCGCCGTAAATATAATAAATAATATTGTCTTTTTCATAGCTCGGGCATACTAATGCTTTGTAATGGCCTTGGTAAGTGAGTGTGAAAAATATTCAGCGGGCGATCAGATTGGAACTTAAATACGTGTAATTTTTATAAGAAAAGGCCCGGTCTTAACTTAGAAGTCTAAGACCGAGATATTGAATTTTATTACATTCTATTAGGTGCTTGAATACCAAGTAGTGAGAGACCAGTGTTGATAATCTCTGCACATGATTTAGAAAGGGCCAGACGTGCCGCTTTGACCTCTTCTTCAGCTTTTCCAATAGGGCATTCTGCATAGAAGCTATTGAATTGCTTACCAAGTTCATAGAGGTAAGTTGTGATGAGATTTGTCTTATTCTGTTCATGGGCCTTGAGGGCCACATCGTTGAAGAAACTCATCTTTAGCATAAGGGCCAATTCTGCATCACTATCGAGGACAGAGTAGTTTACTGCTGTTTTATCATTGTAACCTTGTTTCTCTAGGAGAGAGTTGATACGAGCGTAGACATATTGGAGATATGGGCCTGTTTCACCATCGAGTTTAAGCCACTCATTCATATCAAATACAATCTTACGATTATTATCCATTCTCACCATACCGTATTTGATGGCACCATTGGCTATCTTATGAGCTGTACTTTGAATTTCTTCGTCACTCCAGTCGCCACGATATTTTTCAAGGTATTTTTCAACAATCATAGATTCCATATTATTTACAAGTTCAGAAAGAGCGACAATATTTCCTTTTCGTGAACTCATTGCACCACTTGTTAGTTCAACCATTTCATAAGGAAGGTGGTAACAGTCCTTGGCCTGTTCGAAACCAATTTTTTCAAGAACCTTAAAGACCTGTTTGAAGTGGAAGGCCTGGCGTGAGTCAACAATGTAGATATTGTTTTGAACACCAAATTCTTCAAACTTCTTAATCGCAAGGGCGACGTCTTTTGTGGCATATAATCCTGTTCCATCAGATTTTATTAGAATACAGAATCCAAGTTTATCGTCTTTGAGATCCATTCCGATTGCACCATCATCTTTTACGAAGACACCATCGTCATAGTATTTCTTACAAATATCGATTGATGGTTGATCCATCTCTGATTCAAAGAACCAACGATCAAATTTTACACCGGCCCAGTCATAAGTTTTTTCCATTAACTCAAGTGACCACTTTCTCGTCTCTTGCCAAAGATCGAAGAATTCTCCTTCTTCGGCGTGAAGTTGGCGAAGAATTTCTGTAAGTTGAGCACGGTTTTCATCTTCTTTATCTGTTCCTAGCTCATCTTCTAGCTTTAGGTTGGCCGTCGAGTAAATACGTCCAAGCCATTCACCTTTTCCCTGTGTTGGGATTTCTTCTTTGTTGTGAAACTTGAGATACCAAAGGCACTTGGCCACGTGTGTCCCACTGTCTCCAGGATATGTGACAGGGATGACGTCTTGTTTACAGTACTTCTTGATATTAACAAGTGCATTTCCAAGACATAGATTTCTCATATGCCCTACGTGCATTTCTTTATGTGTATTAGGTTGAGAATACTCAATCATAGTACGTGGCTTTTCTTGAGTTAATTCTTTTTCAAAAAATTGACCCGAAATAACCTCTGCCAGTAAGTAATCTCCAAAACCTTTGGCCGAAAGCTTAAAGTTAATATAAGGCCCTTGAAGAAGAACTTCAGTCACGGCCTCACTTTGATCCATATTCTCTTTAAGTGCATTTGCAATTTGGACAGGGGCCTGTTTGAGGGCCTTGGCCAGAGGAAAACAAGCAAAAGCAAAGTGTCCCATCTTAAGATTTGGTGTCTCAGTGATTCCCCCGTAGATATCCGACCTCGACACTTGTGCTTCTGGAAATGATTTTTCAATCGATGCGACAAGTAAGTCAGTGATATGCTTCAAAATAAGATTGTGTTCCAATGTCATTTTTTTCCTCTTCATGGGGGTGATTAACAATATTTGATCAATTCGTATTACAATATAATATATATTGCAATATGTATATGCAGTCTCAACTTAAAACTGAGTGAATTCATGACCTTAAAGCGACTTATCGTCCTCATTTCAATAATTCTTAGCGCTTTTTCAAGTCTTGCTAATCAAGAGGTGGAAAAGCAGATTTTCGATGTTTCTTACTACAAGAAATTTGTTGAAGAAGTTGCTCTAACGCAAGAGTTTAATAGAGGCGAGTATCTGGTTTATGATTGCCGGACAAAGCATTTTATTTGTGTGAATAGGGCCGGACAAAAGCTTTGTTTGGAGATGCTTGAAAATTCTAAAGAGGTTGGGAGTCAAGAGCGTTACTGTCTGCCAATTCGAAAATTTAAGGATCAGCTTACTTGCTTTCGCAAGCAGTATGAGGTCTCACAAAAGACGAGTATGGAGAAATTCTGTCGTTACAGTATTAACTGAAAGAAACTGGTACCCTTAAATGGGGATGGGCCTTAGTCATCTTGATGATATCATTTAAGAAATGCTTCAATTCTTTCAACTGCTCAAAACAAAAGTAAGTAAGATACTGTTTTTTTAAGCTTTAAGCTCTTAGCTCAGCCCCATTTCTGTATAGCAGTTTATTTGATTTCTTTAAACATTAGAATATGTGGACCAACGTCTTCGATTTCATAGACATCACCCAGTGATTGAAATCCAACATTTTCATAGAATGGTTGCGCACCAACTCTTGCGTTACACCAAAGAAGATCACAGAAGTTTTGCTTAATAATTGGAAAGGCCACTTTAAGTAGCTCTCGGCTCAGGCCTTTTCTTTGAAATGATTCAAGAGTGGCCATACCTCTTAATTGGTACTGGTTTTCATTTTCAAAGTTTTCATTGCGGTGGTAGTAGAACGACGCGACAGATACTAGCTTTCCTTCAATAAAGGCACCTAAGTGAAATGTTTGTTCGTTTTCATCGTCTTTAAAATGACAAGTCTCGATAGGTCGCCCTTGCCTTAGCATTTTATGTCTGAGTGGGTATGTGTCTACCGCACTGATTCTTTTTACTTCCAAAATTACTCCCCGAAACCCTTATTTATCACGGAGAGTCGAAGATGCATAGCTCTAATGCGTCATAGTGGCCACTAAATTTAAAATATTGATAATTGTGCCGATAAGAAATATGGGAGGATCTATGTCAAATAAACTAACTGAAAGCAAGTTCCATATGTGGCGTGGTTGTGTGGCCATTTTACTAATTGATAAGAAAGTTCACGAGAAGGAGCTTAAGTGGTTCGAAGAGAGGATTCGTGGGTTAGATTTAAGTGATGAGCAGAGGCAAATTATTTTCAATGATCTTGAAAAGAGTGTTTCTTTTGAAGAGATTATTCCTCTTGTGACAAATAAGGCGGATAAGGCATTCCTTTTGCACCAAGTGAGAGTCTTAGGGCATCTGGATGGAGAGTTTGATTCTGAAGAAAAAGAAGCGTTTCGAAAACTAGAAATGGTGATTCTTGATAAACTTGATATAGAAGGAATAAGGGCAGAGGTTGAGAAAATGGAGATCGAGTCCTACCACATTGATGAGGTTTATAGGCCAAGTAATGAGCATTCAATTTTCGAAAGAGAGTGCATGAAGCTTCTAAAAATTCTCAATATGGGGGATTATAAATTTTAGTTTAGAGAGAGCTTGAGTTCTTCAAGCTCTTGCATCGTACTATCTGAAAGAATTTTTTCAAAAGAGCGCTCTTTTCTTTCAAAAATTCCCATAATTTTCTGTGCTAGCTTTTGACCTGAGGCCGTGATCTTTAGGATCGTACTTCTACGGTCGTTTGAAGTGATTCTCTTTAAGAGTCCTTGTTCTTCAAGTGTCGAAATATTCTGACTGATGGCGCCTTTGGTAAGTGGGAAGGTCTCAACTAATTCTTTGATAATAATATTATTTCTTTGCTCTACATGTAGGCTCACTAAGATTAAGGCTTGATAGTAGGAGAGGTTGATTTCTTTAAGTTCAAGATTGAGTGAGTTTTGCGCATTCTTTGCTAGTTCAATAATGCTAAATACCGGGCTCTTGTTAAAATAATTGGCTACTTTCATAATTGTTTAGTCCTAAACTGTTTGGGCTGAAACTATCTATTTAACAGTAGATATCACATTTTGGTTCTACTATTGTTATGTCCAGCAAGCAAGTCAAAATGGGAGGATAGAATGGATTGCTCAATTTATACTGGAACTAATAATTTTATGGATGTGAAGTTTAAGAGCTCTCTTAAAAAGGGTCATTTGACCAATCTCTTGCTCATTGTCGCTGGAGTTGTCTTCTTGGCCTTGATGGCGCAAGTTGCGATTGAATTACCTTTTAGTCCGGTACCGATTACTGGGCAAACATTGGGAGTTTTGATTATAGGAAGTCTTTACGGTGCAAGAAGGGCGACTATGACAACGCTGTCATATCTCGTTGTCGGAGCAGTCGGGATGCCTGTGTTTTCTGCCGGTAGTTTTGGCCTGGCCAAGATACTTGGTCCAACAGGTGGCTATTTAATAGGGTTTGTTATTGCCGCAGCGGTTATGGGGATTTTTGCACAACATAAGAAAGATCGAAATCTTTGGCATGCTCTTGTGAGCTTTGCCATTGGTCATACACTCGTTTTTGCCTGTGGCCTGACGTGGTTAAGTTTTTACGTGGGTGTTGATAAGACTTTCCAATTGGGACTTTTTCCGTTCATTCCAGGGATGATTGTCAAAACGGTTTTAGCAGCTGGAGTGACGAGTACAATTTGGCAGAAATCATAGTTGTTTCGAGACTCTAAAGAGTTTCGTCATGGCCAGTTCCCCGAGCGTTTCACTAAATATTTCAAAGACAGTATCGGGGATACTGGATTTCTTGCCACTCCAATAAGAGTCGGCGTGGAAGAAACAACGCTGGCCATACTCTTTGACATGAATATTTCCCTTTAGGCCCTTTAAAAACCCCTTATCAAATGAAAACTTATAATGCCCAGGTTTAGTGATTCGCTCGATCTTAAAATTGAGTACCATGGGAAAGGGCATTAGTTTTGAATCAAGATAGAGGTAGATAAGCTGTTTTTTTTCGTCATAGCCAGAAAGTTTGATTAAATCCATATACTCATGGAAGCGTTCATAGCGTGAAAGTTTTTTTAGTGCATAGCTGCATTTGTCTGGATGAAGGCCGTAGATTTGATAATCGAGAGTTTGGTTATCGGCTTTTGAAGTGACTTTCGCGTTGCGATAGATCTTTCCCGATTTCACAATTTTTTCAATCTTTTTAGGAATCCCTACAAAGGCCTGTGCAAAGGTCTTTTGGCCAAAAATAAGGAGTAATAAAACTTGTGTAATTCTCGCATGATAACGCATTGTTTCTTTCCAATTGCAAAATTCTTCCCTTATTCTTAGTATAAAGCACAGCTGTGTTTAGACAATAGAAAGACATTTTAAAGACTAAAATATCGACATAAAGACAAGGAAATCAAAGCATGGGACGCATTGAGTCAGTCAAAAGAAAAGGGAAGGCGCAGGACGCTGTCATCGAGAGTAAAGATCAAAGATGGCACTGCCGTAACCGTATTACACTCGTTTTCGGAAGTAATGATATTGAGGAACTCGATACTTATATTTACGAAGAACACGCCGTTAATTTTAAGACGGTAAAATTTCACCAGGCCAAGAGCAAGGCGGTTGAAGAAATTCTTGATAACTGTATTGACGAGTTCTACCGAGGACACGTTACAGAGGTTCATACTAAGCTTTCACCAGATGGGAAAACTGTCACAATTACAGATAATGGAATCGGATTTCCGCTAGATAAAATTCCTCAAGTTTACTCAGAATTTAGAACTGGGTCGAAGTTTAAAGATGAGGAAACTGATAAGAAGGGATTTCTCCATAGAACCCTCGGACAGAATGGACTTGGAGCTGCGGCGACTTGTTTAACTTCTGATGAGTTCAGCGTAACTGTACGTCACTATAATTCAAAGCAAGAGCAGACCTATAATTTCATTGATGGTGCTCTGAAAGTTAAAAAGTCTAAGAAAAAGAAATTCACAGGGCCTTCTGGTGTTAGTGTTTCAGTTACACTTGCCAAAGAAGTTTATAAAGATCCTATTATTGATGAAGATCTACTAAGAAAGAGAATCATTGACCTTGCTTACAATAATCCAGGTCTTGCTTTCTACTTTAATGGTGAGAAATATCACTATCAAAAAGGTCTCTATGAACTGGCCTATCGAATTGATGAGGCCCATGCTCAACATTTTGGTGATTATTCTTATGTTTATGAAACAGAGAATACTAAGAAGAAGAAAGTAAAAGGACTCATTGATATGTCCCTTTCTTTCTCTATTCATAAGGCCAGCGAAGAACGTGAAAAATTCATTTCATTTGTTAATTCAACTCCTACTTACGATGGTGGGTTTCACCACGACAGAGTCAGACGTAGTTTTATCAATGGGATTAAAGATAAGCTTGAGAGAACTGCCAAGAAAGAAAGAGTTAAGCTTGTAGATAATGATATTTTGCAAGGTCTTACATTTGTTCTCGGTATTACAATGCCAAATCCAAGATTTGAGTCACAAACTAAGAGAAAGCTTGTGAGGGATCTCTTCCTAGAGAAAGCTCTTGATGAGTTCATGACTAAGAATATCGATAAGTTCTTAAGAAAGAATAAGGACTATCTTGAAGTTGTTATTGATAGAGCGAAATCAAGACACAAGTATCAAGACTTAAAAGATGCGGTTAAGAAAGCTCGTAAGCAAAAGAGACAAAGGGTTGAAAAACTTCTTGATGCCAACGAAAGAAAGAAAAGACATCTGTGTTCTCTCTTTATTTGTGAGGGGGACTCAGCAATTGGTGGGCTAAGATCAGCAAGAAATAAGCTCTACCAAGGGGGAATTGCCCTACGTGGTAAGCCAATGAATGTGGCCCAGGCGGGAATTAAAGATATTCTTAATAATCAAGAATTCTCGGATATTATGGCCTCAATCGGTCTGACTTTAGGTCAAGAGGCCGAGCCAGATAAAATGCGTTATTCAAAAGTTGTTTTCCTTGCCGACTCTGATGTCGACGGTGGGCATATCAATACACTTTTAACGAACTTCTTCTATCAGTTCTGGCCGGAACTTTTCAAAATGGGGTGTATCCAAATTGCAAAAGCTCCTCTTTTTGAGGTTATTACAGATAAGAAGACGCACTACTTTGAGTCTGATAAAGAACTTGAAAGTTTTAAGAAGCAAAGCTCTGAAAAAATTAGAGAGATTCATAGAAACAAGGGGCTTGGTGAGATGTCACCTGAAGCTTGGAAGTATGTTCTTTCTAAAGAAAAGTATACTGAGATTTCAATTCAAGATGGTGGACTGGCAAAAGAGATGCTTAATATCTGTTTTGGTAAGGACACTAACCTCAGAAAAGAACTTCTGATGGATATAAATGAAGGTGAAGAAACATCGGTGACTCTTGGAAAGACTGATGCGGAAAAATCTGGTTCATCTTCAAGTAAGACTACTGAAGAGAAGGCAGCGAAGAAAGTGCTAAGAAAGTCAAGAAACTGCAAGAAAGGCCAAGAAAACTGCGAAGAAACGGCAAAAACTGCGAAGAAAGCGGCTAAAAAAGCAGCGAAGAAAGTTACCAAGAAAAAAGCTGCCCCAGTAAAAAAAACAAGTAAGAAAGCAGCCAAAAAAACCAAGACCTCTGCCAAAAAGAAGGCCACTGGCTCACTGGCAGACATGATTAATTACATTGACTAAGGAATAGGATAGAAGATCATGACACAAGAAAGATTTTTACACTCATTAGAATCTGTTCCTCTAGAAGAAATTGTTAGAGAAGAATATAGAACATATCAAATTTATACTCTTATGGATCGTGCCATTCCTTATCTTCAGGATGGTTTAAAACCTGGTCAACGTCGTATCCTCTATACTCTTTGGAAGAATCAATCCAAAGGATTAATGAAGGTTTCTTCTGCGACTGGTTTAGTTCTAACACTTCACCCGCACGGGCCGGCATCAGTAGAAACGGCCATTGTTAATATGGCCCAGGATTATACTTTCTCTAATAATTATCCTCTTATTGATAAGAAGGGTTATTTTGGTGAAAGAATGGAGACTCAAGCAGCCGCTTCAAGATATATTGAATGTAAGCTAGGAAAAGTTGCTGATATCCTTCTCTTTGATGATATGAATCAAGTGGAAATGGTTCCAAACTATGATGAGAGAACGATGGAGCCAGTAGGTCTTCTACCAAAGCTTCCTCTTATGCTTCTCAACGGTGCCGAAGGGATTGGGACGGGATTTTCTTCAAGTATTCCAAGTTTTCATCACAAAGATATTATTAAGTCGATGATCTTCCATATTGAAAATGGAAAGGCGAGAAAAGTGAAGCCATATGTTCACGACTATACTCTGCCAATTGAAGTTGATGCTAAAGGAAAACTTATTTTTCATATGGCATTCGAACAAATTGGTGAGAAAATTTTTATAACGGAGCTTCCAAGAGGTTATGATGCACAAAAGATTTACCGCTATCTTGGAAAGTATATGGAGTCGGGATTCCTAAAAGATTTTGTCGACTCTTCAGTTGATAATGAAATTAAGATTGAACTTATCTTCAAAAAAGGTGAGAAGCCAACTTTGGCAGAGGTGAAGAAAGAGATGATGGCCACTTCTTCACAGGTGCCTAACTACACGCTAATTAGTGAGCGTGGAGTGAGAATCTTCCAAAAGGCAGAATCTATTATTGAGATCTTTACTGATGAAAGATTGAAGATTGTTAAGAGAAGGTACGAGCTCAGATGTCGTGATCTTGAAGATAAGATTACTCAAAATAATGAAATTATAAAATTCATTAAGAATAAAGAATACGAAGTTGCGACTAAGTCAAAGAATAGAAAGACTTTCGTGGAATACCTTGGCAAGAAGAAGTATGTCTACTCTGATTACCTTGCTGATATGCCAATTTATCGTATGACAAAAGAAGAAGTTGCGAAGAGGCAACTAATGGTTAAAGAAGATAAGAAGAAGCTCGCTGAGTATACAAAAATTGCAAAGAGCCCTAAGCTTGTTGCTAAGAAGCTTATTGAAGAACTTCAAGACGTTGATAAGAAATTAACTGATTGGATGAATAAGAAAGATAAGGAAAAAGAAAAGCTTCTCAAGAAAATTGCCAAAGAGCAGGATAAGCTTGGTAAGAAGAAGGCCGAAAAAGCAGCTAAAGCGGCCAAGAAGAAAACTAAGAAAAAGTAAAAATAAAGCTAGAATATAGCACTTTATTTCGAGGGTCAGGTTTACTGACCCTTTTTTTTATTTATATAATTATCCTCATGTCCTTAAGTTTTTTTAAAAGTGTAAAGTCCAAACTCTTCTTTTCGATCTTTATGATCGTGTTATGCTTTTCACTACTTATTGCGAATCAAGTTCTTGGTAACTTCAAAGAGCACATGAAGACTTCTTTGTTAGGGCAGAAGAAGGCCGTTGGGATTAGTGTTCGAACGCTAATTAAGAATCAGCTCAAGTACTTTGTCTTTGATGATCTCAATGATATGCCTCAAATTCTAAAGAATATATCTCTTGAAAACGAAGAGATTGAGTATATCTACTTAACTTCGAATACAGGGGTCGTTCTCTATAAGTTTGATCCTATAAATCATATCGTTGACAGAAAAATAAATTTCCTAGATGAGCTAAGGGATGATGTGCAGTTTGAAATCGACTATGAGTATTATGAGTCGGATCTGTTCTATGAATCTCTTGTGCCTATTATTCAAAAAGGTCAATTTGTCGGGAGAGTCCATGTTGGGACACGTAAGCTTATTATTGACTCTTATATTTCAAATATCGTTAAGAAAGTTTTCTATCTTCTTGGCTTTATTTCGATACTCTTAGTTCCAGTATTCTATTGGCTTATTTCTCGTATCGTCATTGAGCCGCTAAATGTTCTCTCTGGGAAAGTAAAGGCCCTGGCCAGAGAAAAGGATTTTACTGCTCAGATTAGTCTTAAGTCATCAAGTGAGTTTCAAACTTTGGCGCAGGACTTCAACTATATGAATACTTCTCTTGCAAATTATTATGCAGATATTCAGAGTTTGAACCAGAACCTAGAGCAGATTGTTAAAAAGAGAACTGATGAATTGGTGAAAACTTCTGATGATCTTAGAGATAAGAACTCAACCCTAAGAGATACGCTAAAAGATAATGAAAGAATGCAAAAGATTCTCATTCAGCAAGAAAAGCTGGCCTCTCTTGGTGAGGTGGTTGCCGGAATTGCTCATGAGATCAATAACCCTCTCAATTTTGTTATTAATGGTGCGACGATTTCAAAAAGAACTTTTGCCAAGATTAGTCCTGATCTCCCCGAGGAGCATCAACGCTATATTAAGATGATTAATTCCTCTCTTGATATGATTCATGAAAATGGTCATCGTGCCACAAGTATTGTGAAGAATATGCTTAGTCATGCAAGAGGAAGCAAGGGTGAAAAAGAAGTTGTGAATTTAAAGATACTTATTGAAGATTATCTTAAGCTGGCCATGCACGGATTTAAGAATAAGGGCAATCTTGGTAAGGAGGTCATTCTTGATAAGCAATTTGATCCTTCTGTTCCATTAACTTCAGTTGTTAAACAAGATTTTGAGCGAGTTCTGTTAAATCTTTTTAATAATGCTTTCTATGCTATGGAAAAACGCAAGGAGTCTGAGGGTGAGGGTTATTCTCCGCGATTGACAATAAAACTTGCTTATGGCCATAATAACATACAGTTAAAAATTCGTGATAATGGAATAGGGATTCCAAAAGAAGTACAAGATAAGATTTTTAACCCTTTCTTTACAACTAAACCTAGTGGTGAAGGGACAGGTTTAGGAATGTCTCTTTGTCATGATATAATAGCTAATGGGCATGACGGTGAAATCAAGCTTGAAAGTAGAGAAGGTGATTTTACTGAGTTTACAATTTTAATGCCTGTAAGTGTTTAGGAGGAAGGATGTCTTCAAAACAATTTCACATTGTCGTAGTTGATGATGAACAAGCGATCGAAATGTTATTTAAAGCTTTCTTTGATGCAGAAATTTCCTCTGAGGAAATGAAGATCTCTTATGTTGAAGTCGCTTCAAAATGTTTAGATATACTTGAAAACGACGATAGCGTCGGTTTGATTTTATCAGATATTAATATGCCAGAAATGAATGGTTTTGAGTTTCTCGATATTATGAAAGAGAAGCACCCTCATATTCCTGTCTTTATGATTAGCGCTTATGGTTCAAAGGATTATATTGATAAGGCCATGGAGAAAGGGGCGAAGGGCTTCTTCGTAAAGCCATTTGATTTTGATGAGATTAAAGATAAAATTGAGGAAATTGCTAAGGTATAAAAAGAATTTTCCTATAAAATATTTTTTGTAAACCTTAAGCTTTCCTGCTAACCTATTAATATAAAAAGGTTCTTATTAGATTCATGGAGGAAAATAATGAGCTTAACCAAAGCTGACATTGTAGAGAGAGTTTATAAAGAAGCAGGTTTCTCAAAGAAAGAAGCTGCAGACCTTGTAGACCTAGTATTTAAGGTAATTAAAGACACTTTAGCTCGTGGAGAAAAAGTTAAAATTTCTGGATTTGGAAACTTTTCAATCAGAGATAAAGCGACTCGAGTTGGTAGAAATCCACAGACTGGTGAAGCAATGGAAATCTCTGCAAGAAGAGTTCTAACTTTTAAACCATCACAAGTTCTTAAAGAGGACGTGACTCAAAGATTTGGTCACAGAATCGATGATAAAGGAAAAGAGGATACATCACTTGCTCCTAAAGAGGGAACGCCTAAGGCATTAAGTTCTTTCTTGAACAATGTTGATGAATCTCTCGATTCTATGGAAGACTAATAATGCAAAATGAGATGAGAATACCTAATAAATCATTATTTAAACTAGATGAGGTTTGTACACTAACTGGTGTAAAACCTTATGTTTTAAGATTTTGGGAAAGTGAGTTCGAACAACTTCGTCCGATCCTTTCCTCAACAGGACAAAAACTTTTCGAACATAAAGATCTTGATGCTGTTATGCAGATTAAGCATCTTCTGTTTGATAAGAAAATGACAATTGAACAAGCTAAGTTTGAGTTTGATAAATTAGTTGCTGTTGATTCGGATTCTGATCTTGAAGTATTAGACGAAAGTCAAAATACTGAGCAACAAGAGCAAACACTTGCTGCTTCCATGGAAATAGTTAATGAATCTTTGAGGCGCACTGAAACGGAAAAACTATCTGAGGCCAAGATCTTATTGAATGATATTATCTTAGCTACTGAGTCCGTCCAGCGTGCTTATAATTGGGTTTAATTTAGTTCCAATATGTTTTTCAATATTTAATTCAGACCCTGACATCAGGGTCTTGATTTTCTTCAGATAAAGACCGTAGATATTTTTCAGGTTCACTGTTTCATTTTCTTCAAAGTATTTTGCAATATAGTTCAATGACTTTTCAAGCTCGTTATAACATTGCTTAGTAAAGCGAGGCCATGGGTTTACCTCATTTTCATGTTCACTTAATTCTTCATCAACAAGTTCACATAGGTCATCGAGAAGTTGAAAAGCGACACCCATGTGTTCACCTAGTTTATGCATTTTCTTTAGGGACTGGTAATGTCTCGGTGATTTTAAATTTTCTTCATCAATTAAGAGATATGATCCCAGTAGTGCTGTTTGAATAAGTCTCGCAGTTTTAAGTTTGTGAGTTAGAACAAGGTCTTGAAAAGACTCTGTCATGGTTCCTGAGAGATCTAGCGCTTGACCAAGAATAAGTCCTTTGGGTCCAAGTGCCCAAGTCGAATATTTTAAGACATATGGCATATTCTTAGATTTCATTTTACTGAACATTGAATAACTGGCGTTGAGAAGTCCATCACCAGACAGAAGCGCTTGCCATTGTCCAAATTGCTTATGAGTTGAAGGACGTCCTCTTCTTACATCGTCATTATCCATGCATGGCATATCATCATGGATAAGAGTATATGTATGATGTGTCTCGACAAGTGAGGCCATAAGAGCATGGTCTTCAGTGAAGCTTTGAGAGTCTTTATTTTGGGCCTTAGAGAAGTCCTGGGCCACGGACCATACTAAGAGTGGTCTAAAAAGTTTTCCAGCAGGAAAGAGTGAATATGTATATGTTTCGCTGAAAAAATCGTCATAGAATTCTTGTGAAATATGACGCCTTAAGTTATTCGAAAGTTCTTCAATTGTTTTCTTGATATCCATAAGAAATTAATGCTCTATGCATAGAGCATTGTCAATTCTTATTGGTTTGGCGCGAGTATCTTAGGCTTTCCTGGATTTGATAGAGTTCCGTTGATCTGGATACTATAGAAGCCCTGTTTATCAGCTTTTGAAGGATCTAGGAAGAGGTTGAGAATTGAAAAAGACTCAATAAATGATGCAGAAAACTTAACATTAGCAATTAGGTCAATTTTTGAGCGCATCATGTTATACTTATCTAAATCCATCGTTCCTGAAATCTTGGCCCTAATAGGAGAGTTGGTCTTACCAATAACAAGTTCTTCAATTTCAATTTTTTTCTTAGATAGTGACTTGGCCTTAAGTAAGAAGTTTCCTAAGTTAAGGGTTGGAAGGTCAAAACCTTGAATCATTTGTGAAGGGATCGAAAAATCTTTTGATTCTACTTTTACAGCTAAATCTTCGAGGTTCTTTTTCTTTGTCGCAATATTTGCATCAACTTTAAAATTACCTGCCAATTTAAAGTCTTTTAAGAAGGGTGCAAAAGTTTTTGAGTTTATTTTATTAGAGTGAATCTTAAAGTGGTGGTCACTAACAGCATGAACAGATGTAATATCAATTTTAGAATACTTGTCTGCAATTTTTGACTCAAGACTTAGTCCAAGTGGTGAGAAGCTTGGAAAAGAAAATGACGATTCAATACGGCTAAGTTTCAAGTTACTCTGTGTTTTTATACATCTTGAACTTACGCTAACATCGAACATTCTTATCTTTGGAAGAAAGTATCCGATATCAAGTCTCTTATATTGAGTTGGACACTGCTTATTATACTTAACATTTGTTTCAATAAGAGAAATCAGTTTATCCTCGACAGAAAAGTTTAGGACAAAACCTAGAGCAAATGAGAAAACTGCGGCAAGTATTAAACCAAAAACTAAAGTCTTACTTGATTTATATACACTTTCATTTAAGTTTTCGCTATTTGTGTGAGTATTCATTAATTTGCCTTTGAAAACATAATAAAGCTAATATTCCCAACGAGAAGGTTGTCTTTATCTTTAGTCACTTCTATTGACTTAATTGTTGCTTTTAGGTTTCTTTGAAGATCAAGAATGAAGTCTGAAAAGTTAACGCTTGTGAGCTTTTTAAACTGAGCAGTGGCCTCGATCTTTTTGATTTGTCCACCTTGAGAAGAGTCGCTGAAGTTATCGATGTCAATATTTTTAGAATCAATTTTCTTGCTGAGTGAGATTGTGTTGATTTGATTAACAAGATCTGCTTTAGAGGAGATCACTTTTCTTGGGACAACGGCCCTTTCGATACTCGAGAGCTTAACAGAGTTCTCTTTAATCGAAACAATTTTATCTTCTAAGTCCTTTCTCACGGCGAGATCGCTTCCAAGATTGTATCTGACAACAAGCATAACAAGAATTGCTATTACAGGAAGGACTAAAGTCATTAAGCTTAGAGTTTGGTTAATGATAAGTTGTTCTTTTTCTGAAAATGATCTCATTGTCTCAGAAACTTTCTCAAATTGAGATGAGTTTCTGATTTGCTTGATTTGCTCAAAGATGGCCTTATCAACTTTTGCGAAGAGATTCTTATCTGTCGTATTACTCATATAACTTAAAACCCTGTGAAGCTTATTTCGAACTTCTTGTCATTAATGTCTTTAATTTTTAATTCCTCTAATCCCATAGTTTTCAAAAGATCTTTGAGTCTCTTTACATCTGTTGCACTTTCTCCTGAGAAGACCGCTTCAGATTGGTAAGAGTCACTTTTGAAAGTTATAAGAGAGACTTTATCATTTCTTTTAATCTGTTTACTAAGACAGGCCAGAGGTTTAATAGCATTTGATTCAGATCTATTTTCAAGTGTTTTGATATCTGAATTTATGATTCTTTCTTTTTTTGAAAGAGTGCTTGTGAGTCTTTCTGGTTTTCTCTTAAATGATCGCTGTTGTTTTTTTGAAAGACCTAGTTCTTTAGATTTTAGTAGCTTTGTTAGAGATTTGTTATAGTCTTTGATTTCTGTATTTATAAATACAAAACTCTCTACTGCAAGACCGATAACGATAAGGGCCGCAATAATTGCTTCTCTGTAAAGAGCAAATGAAGTGTCTTCCATTTTTAACTCCATTGCTTAGACCTGACGCATAAGACTTTGTCAGGAAACTGAGTGGAGGAGTTTTGAACTTTTGAGATTGACCCATAAGGTATGGGAGTATTTTCCCTGGTGCTTCTTCAGAGTCAATTTTGAGTCTCTAGGGAATTAATTTTTAAATGTTCTACAGGAGCTTCAATTTTTTCAGAAAGAAAGTTTTCGATATTATTAATTCCAGCTGTTCCACCAGTGATATAGACTTTCTCAATACTAAAACCTGTCTTAATTCGATATCCTAGAAGCCATCGTTGAATCTGCTGAGTCAGGGGTGAAAAACTCTTACGCATGAGTATTGCGAAGTCTTTTTGATCACTTGAGACTTGTTCTAGTTGTCCTTCAGTTAAAAAGAAGGCTTTTTCATGTTTGTAGATTCTCGCTTCACCAGAAGAAATCTCATATGTTTGGGAGATGACTTCATCTATAGTCTGTCCCGCAATGGAAGAGAAATGATTTGAAACAATTTTGTCGTTATATGCAAAGTAGGCCTTTGTTGTTTTGTGTCCGATGTCGAGGATACATATATGTCCGCCAAACTTTCGATCACTACATAGCTTTGATAAACTCCAAGCTCAGAAGTAAGAACTGATGGAAGAGTTTGATTTGCACGTAGGTATTCATGATATGTTTTAAAAACTTCATCCTCTGCAATTTGAACGATGGCAGAGAATTGACCAGTGGAGCTCTTATGGTAATCACTGATATAGTGGGCCGAAGTTGTTGAAAATGGTAGTTCCTCATCAAGTTGAAAAGGAATCATCATATCGGCCTTCTTCTTATTATTGACTGGAAGATCAAGGTATCTCGTAGTTAGAAAGTCATTCGGTAATTGAGAGATGATCTTTCCATTGAAGCTTGATTGTTCAAGATATTGTTTGATAATTTTTTGCTGATATTCTTCTAGGGTAATATCAATATCATTTTCATCTCGAACATCGTCGATTAAAACTTCATCGATATTATCAATTTGAAAGTTCTTCTTTTGGAACCTTCCTTCAACAAATTTAACGCTGTAACTACCACAGTCTATGATTAATGTGCTCATATTAAAATTTTACCAAAGTTCTTTGGCCTTGCGAATTTTTTTGTAGGGTATATATTTCCTGATTCTTTAAACTCTAGTAAATTTCTTAATTCAACAATTCTTTGGAGACAGCAGGTAAGTTTTTGATTTCTTCTTGTCACCGTCTTGATTTTGATCTTGATTCTGGTTTTGATCATTGTCTTGGTCATTGTCTTGGTCAGGATCGACTTCACCCTCATTATCTTTTTCTGTTTGGGGCTTATTCTGATTGCCTTTGGAAGTATCAGGTTTCTTAATTTCAGGTTTTTACTGGGAGATCTATAAAGGCCGTCAGTTGATAATGGCTTCTTCCGAATGTTCCTTTTGAAATAACCTTGAATAACTTTCCGGCCACTCCTAGGGTAATGCTAGATTTTTTAAATTCTGCAACACGTTTATCGTAATCTGATGCTTCAACGGCACCTAGCTCTTCAGTAAGGTATTTCTTAAACTCAGCTTCATCTTTAAAAGGCTTAGGATCTGTTTCTGTTTCTGTATCACCATCGCGTCTTTTGAAAAATGACTCCAACTGAAAATCAGTTAATGCTGGAAAGAAAGTTTTAAGTTGGTTTTGAGTAATTTCGTTTATATTAATGACTGAAACTTGATGAACGCTTAAACGATCTTTGATGAGATTGACGATAGTATCATCCCAGCCCTCAAGAGAATAGAGCTCATCGATTGATCAAGTGCAGCATGTTTAGGCTTTCTATCAGCTTGTGAGTAAATTTTTTTCAATATCGGCCTTCTCTGGCTCATCATAATCCTTAGGATTATTGACATAGTATTTGAGCTCTTTGACTAGTAGATCAATATTGATATTAGAGTACTTAATGGCGAAGTCCTCATCATTTTCAATTTTTTCTTTGAAGATTTCTTGGAAAGTTTCAGTAAAAGTCTTTTCCATAAAGGCTTCTGGACTGAGATTTGACTGATTTTCGTCATCTTGGTCTTGGTCTTGATTTTGATCTTGATTACTCGTATTGTCCTTCTTTATCACTTTTAGAGAATTTGGATTTAAAAAACCAGTTACTGGTGACATTGAGATAACCAGCTCTCCTCTGAGGAGGTTTTCTTTTTCAAAGTCTTCAAGGGCCGTTTTTTGAATAATATTGGCCGAAGGAGGAAGGGGAATAGGGTAGACAAAAGGTTGAGTCACGACACTTTCTGCATCACTTGGGGAAACAGTTTCTTTAAGTGAATCATTGTCTTCAAGTGTATTCCAGGCTTCTTTGTAGATACGTAGCTTTGCAAGGGCAAATTTTAGACCAGCTTCAGCATTGAGTTTTGCTTGATAGCGGTCAACTTGATTTTCGACGCGAATCTTATTCAATTTAGTTTCAAAGGTAAATTCAGTTAGAACTAAAGTTAATATAGCAACAGCAGTGGTTACCATGATAATGGCCATACCACTTTCATTCTTAGAAAAATACTTTACTAATTTATCTACTCTCATTATTGAGTTCCACCTTTAAGAGAACCAGAAGGGCCACCTTGAGATGTCTGCTTATATTTTTCCTCAAGAGCTTTCTTTGTATCGACCACTGGCCAAAGTGGACGATAGGTTCTGATCACATCATAGGTTTCACCGTTGTCGTTCATATAAGATAGTTTTACCTTTATGAGTCGAGGTGTGGTCTTATCTGCTGTCATTTCACGAAGTGATTCTACGTATTTTTCTCTTTTTGGATCCCAAAAATTGAATTCAAAGGCCGTGAGATTTTCTATAACTATATATTCTTTGGCACTATCCCAATCAAGTTGTCCTTTAAAGAGGTCTTCCTTAATAACTGTCCTGGTTAGGGCGTAGGGCGCTTCTTTAATTTGTGGGGCTTGATTTGTGACTACTGAGTAGCGAATCCATTGAAGGTTAGACTGCTTAGAGTCTCTTAGAAGTCTTCTCCCTCCTGAAGACATAAAGACGAGAGAGCCCTTTTTCTTCATTAACAAGCTTTGGGATTGGACGTATTTGATTCAGAGAGGCCATCAAAGTGGTCATGACCTTCAAAGGGATTGGCCCCTTCATCAGAGTAAGTCTGATTATAACTTTCTTCTTGAGATGTTGTTGTTTGGGTTGATCCTCCAGAAGCTTTCTTTAAGAAGACTTCATCTTCTTTCTTTGAAGCTTCAAAGTAGAGAGGAGAGTGAATGAAGACAAGGTCCTGTTCAAGTCTGGCC